>JANWJJ010000130.1 GCA_025451955.1 Rudaea sp.
AAACCGAATTCACCCTGGTACGCACCGGCGGCGATCAGGCCGCGTCCGACAAACTCTACGCCGGCACAAATCCGATCACCGGCGAGGACATCGCCAACACGATCTGGTGGATCGCCAACCTGCCGCCACATCTGAACGTCAACCGCATCGAAGTGATGCCGGTTACCCAGTCGTTTGCAGGATTCCAGATCGCACGGAATGATGCAGACGCTGGATGACGTTGACCACCACTCCGCGAGCGGATGGCCGTTGCGCTGGTGTCGACGGGCAGTTCTCGACCCCATCCCGCCGGTCACCACCGGCAGGTTAACGCCTTCCAGAAACCCTCGCGGCGAGGACGTCATCGTGCGATTTGAAGACCGCTACGGCCGATCCTGATTCGAGGCCGTAAGCACTCGGTTTATGTGCTGGCCACTTCCGAAGTTGAAGCGGTGTATCGATCAAGCGTATTCTTTGCCGCCGAAACGTTCTAAAGGGGAATGGTGTCATGCATGAAGTGAATGTGAGGCGTTTGTTAGTCGGCCTTGTCTTGGCCATTTTTGCTTGCTTCAGTGGTGCGGCATTTGCCTTTTCCGTCTCTGCGTCGTTCAGTCCGGGCAGCATCCCGGTGAACGGGGCAACCCGGCTGACTTTCACGCTCTACAACAATGCGGGCGTCGCGGGTACTGGCGTGGCCTTCACCGACACGTTGCCTGCAGGATTGGTGATTGCTACGCCGAATGGGCTGGATGGCAATTGCCTAGGAACAATAACGGCGAATTCCGGAACCACGACTATCAGCCTGAGCGGCGGGAGCATTCCGGGCGCCGGTTTAAGCTGCGAGATATTCCTGAACATAATTGGCACAACGGCCGGACAGTACACAAATACGACCAGCGCCATTACGTCCACCAATGAGGGAACGGGCGCTGCCGGGACGGCGAATTTGACGGTGACCGCACCGGTACTCACGATCCAAAAGACCGGACCCGGCAACGTGTACGCGGGCAACAACGTGACCTACACGATAGTGGTCGGCAATACCGGCAATGGGGCGGCGACTAACGTGATGTTGACTGATCCGACACCGGCGGGTTTGACATTCGTGTCGGCGACGCCGCCTTGCACTAGCGGATTCCCCTGCAATCTGGCAACGCTCAATGCGCCAGGCACCGTGACAGTGACGGCGACATACAACATCGCTACGACCGCGACGGGTAGCATCACTAACATCGCGAGCGTGCAGAGCGACCAGACTGCAGCAACGAATGCGAGCGCATCGACCGGCACTGGGCCGGTGCCAATACCCACACCAGCGCTGGGCCTGCGCGGGTTGTTGTTGCTGGGTCTGACGATGCTGTTGGGTGGCGTCTATTGGAAACGCCGTCAGGCAGCTGCATGCAGATATTGAGGAAGGGATAGCACGATAGATCCGCGCAAGGCGAGTGATTGCCATGCTCTCGCGTGCGACTTGGAACCCCGCGAGGCAAGGCAACTGATTGTTTGCGGCCGCCGAGTGACCTGGATCGCCGAACTGCAGCCGCCTTTTACAACACGTCGCATCCAACGTCCGGCTCAAGGCATCGTATTTTCAATAGCGACTGGCTGGAATGGGCCGATTCCAGCCAGACATCGATCTCTCATCTCTCCGCGAGATACGTGTATCCCGTCAATCCCTGCTCCAGCGAAGCCGCGATGCGTGCGGCCTCATCGCCGCTAATTCCCGCCGACGCAATCTTGGCGCGATACGCAGCACGCAGTGCATCGAGGTTGTAGCCGACATAATCGAGCATCACGTCGGTGGTGTCGCCGCGTTTCACATGCGAGAACTCGAAGCCGCCGCTGTTCGTCAGCCGCACGTTGACCGCATCGGTGTCGCCGAACAGGTTGTGGATGTCGCCTAGCGCTTCCTGATAGGCGCCGACGAGGAAAATGCCTAGCCGGTACGCGTCACCCGCGACCGGCACATGCAGCGGCAGGCTGACATCGACGCCATCGGCATCGACGTAGTGATCCAGGCGCCCGTCGGAATCGCAGGTCAGATCCGCGATCACGGCGCGGCGATCTGGCGCACGGTCGAGCCCGGCGATCGGCACGATCGGAAAAATCTGGTCGATGGCCCAGGCATCCGGAATGGATTCAAAAATGGAAAAGTTCACGAAGTACTTGTCGACCAGTTTCTCGTTCAGCTCGTCCAACGCTTGGCGATGCGAGCGCTCCTCCGGTTTCAGGCGTGCGCGCAAGGCGTTGACGATGGCGTAGTACACATCGTCCAGGCGCGCACGCTGGCGCAATTCGAGTTGCCCGAGAGCGAATAGGGCGTGGCCTTCGGACCAATGATGTTGCGCCTCGTGATACAGCTCGATCACCGAGCGCTGGCCGATCTCACCGTGAATTTCACGCAGTCGCCGCAGCACGGCCGGCTCATCGGCATCTACCGGCGGCACGCGGCCTTCCGGTGCGCGTTCGATATCGCTGACGTTGACGATCAATACGGCATGATGCGCGACCATCGCGCGGCCGGTTTCGCTGATGATATGCGGCGGCGCGAAACCATGTTCGGCACAGGCCTCCGTCAAAGGCTGCACGATGGTCGCTGCGTATTGATCGAGGCCGTAGTTGATCGAGCAGGCCGAGCGCGAGCGCGTGCCTTCATAATCCACACCCAGGCCGCCGCCGACATCGACGTAAGCGATCGGCAGTCCTAATTTACACAATTCCACAAAGTAGCGTGTCGCCTCGTGCATGCCGGCGGCGATGTCGCGCACGTTGGAAATCTGCGAGCCCATGAACACATGCAGCAATTGCAACGACGAAGCAAGATTCGCGGCCTTTAGTTCGTCGATCAGGGTAAGCAGCTGTCGCGGCGTCAGGCCAAATTTGGATTTCTCGCCACCGGTGTTCTGCCACTTGCCCGCACCGAGGCTGGTCAGGCGCATACGCACGCCGAACAGCGGCTCGACGCCGAGCGCTGCCGCTTCCTCCAGCGCCGGTTTTAATTCCGACGGCTTTTCGATCACGATGAATACGCGCAGGCCGAGCCGGCGCCCGATCAGGGCCAGACGCAGATATTCGCGATCCTTGTAGCCATTGCAGATGACGATGCTGCCGGGTTTGGCCATCGCCAGCACCGCCATCAATTCCGGTTTCGATCCGGCTTCCAGCCCGAATCCGCCGTCGCCTGCACGCGCGAGTTCGCTCACCACGCCATGTTGCTGGTTGACCTTGATCGGATACACCGCGCTGTAACCACCGGCGTAATCGGCGGCGGCCATCGCCTTGGCAAATGCCTCTTGCAGGCGCGCAAGCCGATCACGCAGGATGTCAGCGAAGCGCACGAGTAGCGGCAGTCGCGAACCTTGCGCACAGGCGGCGTCCACGATCTCGGGCAAGGCCAGCGCCGGACCTTCCGCGCCGCGCGGTCGCGCAATTAGCCGACCCTTGCCATCGACATCGAAATAGCCCTCGCCCCACTGTGCGATCGCGTACTGGCGGCGCGCGGCCTCAACGTTCCAATGAATCGTCATCGTCATCTCCAAACAGCGAAATCGCAGGGGTTCCAAATAACTGCCAAGCAACGCTTTGGCCCCCTTGAGTCAAGGGGGCGATCAAACGCAAAGCGTTTGATGGGCTTGTGGGTGTTTCGCGTGCCGTCGAAGCGAACAACTTTGTCGGTTATTCCGAACTTTCCTGGAGAACGTCGCAGCGGCGGGCCTTGACGGTGAATCCGCGACGACCGGAAGCCTTGATACGCCGCGGGGCCGTCGCGGCGCTATTGTAACTTCGTGTTCGCCACGGCGGGAACCGGTACAATCGCCGGCCCTGAGGATCACGCGCACGGAATTCGCCATGTCGACCCAAGACCAGGCCTGGTTCAACGAGCAGCACGACTATTCCGGCTCGTCGATCGGCTTCCGCATCACGCAACGCCTGCATGCGGAAAAGACGCCGTTCCAGACCATCGAAATCTACGACACCACGGATTGGGGAAAACTCATGGTGATCGACGGCTGCACGATGGTCAGCACGCGCGACAATTTTTTCTACCACGAGATGATGTCGCACCCGGCGCTGTTCACGCATCCGCGCGCCAAACGCGTCGTGGTCATCGGCGGCGGCGACTGCGGCACCCTGCGTGAAGTGCTCAAGCACGACGAAGTCGAAAGTGCCCTCCAGGTCGAGATCGACGAGCGCGTCACGCGCCTGGCGGAAAAATATTTCCCTGAACTGTGCGAATCCAACCACGATCCGCGCGCGCAATTGCTGTTCATCGACGGCATCAAATGGATGGCCGAATGCGAGGCGGAGTCACTGGACATCGTGATCGTGGATTCGACTGACCCAATCGGCCCGGCCGAAGGCCTGTTCAACGAAGCGTTCTACCATTCCTGTCTGAAAGCACTGCGCCACGGCGGTATACTTGTGCAACAAAGCGAATCACCGCTCGCGCATCTGCCTTTGCTCAAGAACATCCGCAAGGCGATGAAGGCTGCCGGCTTCCACGCTCTGCGCACACTGACCTTCCCGCAACCGTGCTATCCCACCGGTTGGTGGAGCGCCACGCTCGCGCGCAAAGGTGTCGATCTGTCCGACTTCCGCGAACGCGGTGCGGAAATGAAGCAGTTCGCTACGCAGTATTACAACGCCGAAATCCACAAGGCTGCGCTGGCGATGCCGGAGTTTTTGAAGGAAGCGTTGGGGGAGTAGCTCACGCCGCACAATAGTGAAATTGTCGCTGTGCTAGATTCCGGCTCCGCGTTGAGTAATGCGGCATGCCTTCAAATACGCGATTTCTCCGGGTTTTGCTTGCTGCGATAGCTGCATTTGCTATCGGATTCATGCGCACCGCATTCGCTACCGATCCGCCTTCACTTATACCAGAGAGCCCTACGGCAAATGTGCGGGTTCAAAGCGAAGATCTCGATTCGGATTTGCTTGCAGGAGAGAGTTTTTCCAACTTCCTAGATGTCACATCGAACGCTCTGAGCAATAGTTCCGATCCACACGACTGGACGCTCGCCGCTATGTTGCTGACTGAGACATCAGCGCCTGAGTATCCCTATTCTCCGCAACGAACAGCGATCTCCGGTCGTGCCGCCACAGCTCTCCCCGACGACGCATTGGCCCAGTTGGTCGCATTCAGGCTTGGGCTGAAATCGGACCGCGAAAACGCTTTGAAGGAATTACAGCGTCTCGAGCCAGACAACGCTTTCGTGTGGCTCGAAACTCTCAATCGCACTGTGAACGACGGTGATAAGTATGCAATCGACCTTGCCCTCAAGCGGATGGCTACCAGCACTCGTGTCGATGACCATGTGATCGACATGACGCGCCGGCTCGTCAAAATGCTCGAATTGCACCCCTTGCCGCCAGAGTACGTGACATGGCAGATCAAGCACTCGGATACGCTGTCAGCTGAGGCTAGTTCTTACCAATTTGCGTTCACGCTTGCTGCGAACATTGATGCAAATTATCGTGAACTGATCGAAGACTGCCGTAACAACGGTTCTACTGGTGCGCATGCGCAACGTTCCTCGGATTGTGCTTCCATCGGGCGCTTGCTGGCTCGCCATGGACCAGATGCAATCGCGAATCTTGCTGGCTTCAAGCTATTGCGGATCTCACGCACATTTACCGACGACGATATGCTTTTGGCACGTAATCTGGACTGGCTCGTTGACCAAGAATCTTCAGTTGCCAAAGACAAAAAATCCCAAGACGTCTGGTTTATCACAATCAAAGATCGATGCGAAAACGGCGATAGCGGGATTGAAGCCATGCGCCGCGTGGTCGCCCGCGCCGGTAAGCCGCTGGAACCACCGGCGGACTGGATCGACAAGAATTCACCGTTTTCCGCACAACACCTGCAATCGGACAAAGATCAGTTGAGCAAATCAGCGCACGCGCACTAAGCGCACCGAACCCCGCTGCACACCACTAGCGTCAGGCGTATGCTGCGCGGCAGTTCTTCGCCGCGGAGATCGCCATGAATCGCGTTCTGCTTGCTCTTGTCACCGCCTGCCTTGCCTGCGCCGCGAACGCCGGCGACCGCATCACCGGCTTGCCCTTCGCCACACGCTCGGACGTGCTGGCCACGCATGGCATGGTCGCCACGTCGGTGCCGCTGGCGACGCAGATCGGCCTCGACGTGTTGAAGAAAGGGGGCACGGCCGTGGATGCGGCAATTGCTGCAAATGCCGCACTCGGCCTGATGGAGCCGGTGTCGAACGGCGTCGGCGGCGATCTGTTCGCCATTGTCTGGGATGCGAAGACGCAGAAACTTTACGGCTACAACGGTTCGGGCCGCTCGCCGAAAACGCTGACGCTGAAATGGTTTCAGGATCACGGCTACAAGGCCGTGCCGCCGTTCGGCCCGCTGCCCGTGAATGTGCCGGGCGCCGTTGACGGTTGGTTCGCGCTGCACGACAAGTTCGGCAAACTGCCGATCAAGGACGACCTCGCGCCTGCGATCGCCTACGCGCGCGAAGGTTTTCCGGTGACGCAACTGATCGCCTATTACTGGAAACTGTCGGTGCCGCGACTGAGCAAATTTCCCGGCTTTACCGAGCAGTTCACCATCGGCGGACATGCACCGGCTGAAGGGGAAATATGGAAAAATTCCCATTTGGCGGACACTTTGCAGGCGATCGCCGATGGCGGCCGCGATGCGTTCTACAAGGGCAAGATCGCGCATGTCATCGCCGATTACATGAAGGCGCAAGGCGGATTTCTGAGTTACGACGATCTGGCCAGCCATCACGGCGAATGGGTGCAGCCGGTATCAACGAACTATCGCGGCGTCGACGTCTGGGAATTGCCACCGAACGGTCAGGGCATCGCCGCCTTGCAGATGTTGAATATTCTTGAAGGCTACGATTTCTCCAAGATTCCGTTCGACAGCGCCGAGCATGTGCATCTGTTCGTCGAGGCGAAAAAACTGGCTTATGAGGATCGCGCGCATTTCTACGCCGATCCGGATTTCTACAAGGTGCCGCTGGCGTGGCTGATCTCGAAGGATTACGCCGCGCAACGACGCAAGCTGATTTCGCCCGATCATGCCCTGCGCTCGGTGACGCCGGGCGATGAACCGAAATTGCACGGCGACACGATCTATCTGACCACCGCCGATCGCTGGGGCAATATGGTGTCGCTGATCCAGTCGAACTACCGCGGCATGGGGTCGGGCATGTCGCCGCCAGGACTCGGCTTTATCCTGCAGGATCGCGGCGAATTGTTCGTGCTGAAGGATGGCTATGCGAACACCTACGCGCCGGGCAAGCGGCCGTTCCACACCATCATTCCGAGTTTCATCACGAAGGATGGCAAGCCGTGGATCAGCTTCGGCGTGATGGGCGGCGACATGCAGCCGCAAGGCCATGTGCAGATCGTGCAGAACCTGATCGACTATCACATGAACTTGCAGGAAGCCGGCGATGCGCCACGCATCCAGCACGAAGGCTCAACCTCACCTGAGGCCCAGGAAACCGAAATGACCGATGGTGGCTGGGTTGATCTGGAATCCGGGTTTTCGTATTCCACCGTGCGTGGCTTGATGGAAAAAGGCCACGACGTGCGCTTCGCCCACGGTCCCTACGGCGGTTATCAGGCGATCGAATGGGACGCGAAAAATCACGTCTACATCGGTGCATCGGAGGGCCGCAAAGATGGACAGGCGGCGGGCTATTAAGCCTGCGCTCACGGCCGGAACGGCTACACTGCGCATCGGTTTTCTGCGGGATAATCCACAATGAAGCGTTGTATACTTTTACTTGCAACCTTGCTGGCCCTGCCGGCGTTCGCGCAACCCTTGATGACCGCCGCACCGCTGACGCCCGAGCTGACACCGGAACGGCAACTGACGCAATATCGCCACGACCAGATCAACCTGCTGGCCTTGCGCGCGGATGCGCATTCGCTGCTGGCCGCGGCCTTGCTGGCCGGACCCGATGCGGCGGACAAGAGCCGTCCCGCCGCGCTGAAACCATTGGCCCTGCTCAAACGCGCGCAGGAAATCGGCGCGAACGATGCGCTGGTGTGGTGGGTAACAGCGGCGAACGAATGCCGCGGCAAGACCAAAGCCTGCCCGAGCACGCCGACGCTGCAAAAACTCGAAGGCGTGGATGCACAAAATGGCGCGGTCTGGGCGCTGTCGCTGTGGCGCGCGCAACTCGCCAAGGACGACGTTACCGCACGCGCGGCCCTGACCAGCGCGGCGCAGGCCAAGCGCTACAACGATTACTTCGGCGCGATCGTTGCCGCGATCTATCAAGGCCAAAGCATCCTGCCGATGAGTTCGGGCCTGCTCAACGATACCGGACAAGACGCCAGCATCGACGGCTATCGCCTGATCATGGCCGCGAATATCGCCATAGTCTTGGAGCAACCCGGATATCTGGCCATCTACAAGTTCTGCAAAAGTGCCAATGCCAAGGACGCTGCTCTGGTCGCGGACTGTGTCGCGGTCGCCAAGATGATGGCTTCCAGCGGCAGCATGAA
>JANWJJ010000131.1 GCA_025451955.1 Rudaea sp.
CGCACCGCTGCTTCCGCACACCGACGCCACGGCCGTGATCCTGCTCGGCATGTCGGCGTATCTTTCCGGCGTCACGCAGGCGCCGCTGACCTCGGCGGTGATTTCGATGGAACTGACCGACAACCACGATTTCGTACTGCCGATCATGGCGGCGTGTCTGATCGGACGTGCGTGCTCGAGCCTTGTTTGCAAGACCCCGGTGTACCGGGCCTTCGCGGAACGCTTGCTGCACGAACGTGAACAGGACATATCCTTCGGGAGATGACATGACAGCGAATTGGGACGGATTGCTGCTCGACTGCCGCCTCGCCACGATGGCCGACACTGGTACGGCCTATGGCGCGATCGAACATGCCGCGCTGGGGTGGAAGGACGGCGTTATCGCCTTTGCCGGGCCACAATCCGGATTGCCGGGCAAGCCCACGGACCTCGCTGCGCAGGTCGAATCGGCGGGCAACGACTGGATCACGCCTGGCCTCGTCGATTGCCACACGCATCTGGTGTTTGCCGGCAATCGTGCCGAAGAATTCGAGCTGCGGCTGAACGGCGCGAGTTACGAGGAAATCGCGCGCCGCGGCGGCGGCATTGTCTCAACGGTGACGAAAACCCGCGCGGCGAGCGAAGACGAACTGTTCGCGCAATCGCTTCCGCGCGCGCATGCGCTCGTGCGCGATGGCGTGACCACGCTGGAAATCAAATCCGGCTATGGACTGAATCTCGACGCCGAGGCGAAGATGCTGCGCGTGGCACGGCGCATCGGCAAGGAACTGCGCATCAGCGTGCGCACCACGTTTCTCGGCGCGCACGCGCTGCCGCCGGAATTCGCCGGTCGCCAGGCCGATTACGTGGACGAGGTCTGTGTGCGCATGTTGCCGGCGATTGCACACGAAGGACTCGCCGATGCCGTGGACGCGTTCTGCGAAGGCATCGCTTTCACGCCATCCGAAGTGCGCCGCGTGTTCGAGGAAGCGCGCGCGCTGGGCCTGCGTGTCAAATTGCATGCCGATCAACTGTCGGATCTGGGCGGCGCGGCGCTGGCCGCCGAATTCGGCGCGCTGTCCGCCGATCATCTGGAATACACGAATGACGCCGGCGTGCGCGCGATGGCGGCATCGAAAACTGTCGCGGTGATGCTGCCGGCCGCATTTTATACTTTGCGCGAAACGCAGCTTCCGCCAATTGCATCCTTCCGTGAACACGGCGTGGCGATGGCGGTAGCCAGCGATGTCAATCCCGGCACCTCGCCGGTCTTGTCGCTGCGGCACGCCATGAACATGGCATGCACGTTATTCCGCATGACGCCGGAAGAAGCCCTGCGCGGTGCCTCGGTGAACGCCGCGCGGGCGCTAGGCCTCACAGATCGCGGCATGCTGGAACCGGGCAAGCGCGCCGACTTTGTTGTCTGGGACGTGGATCATCCCGCCGAATTGAGTTACTGGATCGGCGGCAATCTGGCGCGGCGCGTGTTCGCCAAGGGCGGGGAAGTCTGAAACGAAAAGCTCCGCGCACGGCGGAGCTTTTCGACATCGTGAATCAGGCTTACGCGGACTTCTTCGGCGCCGCCTTCTTCGCGGGCGGAGCGGCCTTCTTTACCGCAGCCTTTGCCGGTGCGGCCTTCTTCACCGCGGCGCCCGCCTTCTTGGCGGCCTTGCGCGGACGCGCATTGCCGTAGCTGCGGATCGCGATCTTGCCCTTGCGTGTCTTGCGGTCGCCTCTGCCCATCGTGGGTACTCCGAATATATCGATTGAATTGCGGGCGCGTAGCTTATCACGCCTCAATGCTCGTGTTGTCGGCATTCGTCGCCGTCGCAGTGCGCATCCTGTTCGATCTGAATCGTCGCGTGCGCGATGCCGAAACGCTTGCGCAGCACGCTCTGGATCGCGGCCAGCGCCATGCCGGATTCGGCATCCTGCGCAACGCGCGCATGCAGGGTCGCGATGCGCTGGCCGCCGGCGATTTGCCAGATATGCACATGATGCACGCCGCCGATGCCGGCTTCGCGCTCGATTGCCATCGCGACCGCACCGGATTCCACGTCGTCCGGCGTGCCTTCAAGCAGGATGTGCGCACTGCGGCGCAAAAGTTTCCAGGCGCTACCGAGAATCAACAGCGCCACGAAGATCGACAGGATCGGGTCGGCTGCGAGCCATCCGAAATACCGGATCAGCAGCGCGGCGACTACCGCAGCGAGCGAACCGAGCACATCGCCGAGCACATGCAGGCGCGCGCCGGCCGTGTTCACGTCGTCGTGAGCGTGCGTGCCGATCACGCGCAGGACCAGTGCGTTGACCAGCAATCCCGCCATGGCAACGATCAGCATCAAACCCGATCGAATCTGCATCGGAGCCGACAGGCGCTCGACGGCCTCGTACACGATCCAGGCGGCAAGGGCGAACTGCGCCAATGCATTGGTGTAGCCGGCCAGCACTTCCATGCGCGCGTAACCGAAGCTGCGCCGCGCATCGGCCGGCCGCAGCGCGATGCGCGCGCTGCCCCACGCCAGCAGCAAGGCCAGCGCGTCCACCAGCATGTGGCCGGCGTCGGCGAGCAGGGCGAGCGAGCCGGACAGCCAGCCGCCGACGGCCTCGGCGAGCAGCGTGGCGCAGGTGAGCGCAAATGCAATCAACAGTCGCGACGACGCGCCACCGGGTTCGTGCCGGTGCCGGTCGAATTGCGAATCGGTGTGGTGGGAATGCGCGTGCACCCTGCGCGCTGCCGAAGTCGAGGTGCGCGAATCCTAGGCGTTCAAGCCGGCGTTACACAATCGCAGTTGTGCGTTTGCATGCGCGCCAGACGCAGGTTCGCGACGTGCGCCAGCGCGACGCAGGTGCCGCCTGCGACCACGAACAGCGAATGCCACAGTGTCGCGTGGCTCAGATCGAAGACGAATCCGCCGATCCACAGCATCAACAGTCCGGGCACGAGCAACGCGAACACTCGTGCAACGCGGTGACGGCGGTAGCCGTGCGCGGCCATGGTCACCGCCAGCACGCTGGCGCAGGCGATAAAGGCGCGCTCGAACCCATGGTTGGCAAGAAAGCCGAGACCCAGTGCCGGCAGTAGCGCCAGCACGAACGGCAAAGCGGCGCAATGGATCGCACACAACAACGACGCCGTCGCGCCGAGCCGGTCGGCAACATGCGACAAGCCGGCGTGATTCGGGGGCAAGTTGGCGTCCGGACGGCTGCTCATATTCGCTAAGTTATAACATAACAGGTTGATTTGTGACAGGTCATGCCGGGTTTATGCATGCGTTTGCGTGTTTCGAATGATATGTTATAACGTATCCGTTCAATTCGCAACAGTTCGTGGAGTCCGGCATGACCAGAACCCTGCTCGCTATCGCCGTTACATGTGCCCTGTCCGCCACACCGTTCGCGCATGCCGACGAAACGGCAACCCAGGCCGATTCCACCGGAGGCTCGACCACGCTCAATACGGTCGAGGTAAGTGCTGCGCTCGACAAATCGCGCAATCGGCTCTCGCCGGACATCGGTGCCAGCCAATACGTGATCGACCAGCAGGCGATCCGGCAGTTGCCGCTCGGCGACGCCACGCCGCTCAACCAGGTGTTGTTGCAGGTACCCGGTTTCGTGCAGGATTCCTACGGCCAGTTGCATGTGCGCGGCGACCATGCCGACCTGCAGTACCGCATCAACGGCGTCATCATCCCTGAAAGTATCAGCGGTTTCGGTCAAACGCTGGACACGCGTCAGATCGAAAACGTGCAGGTGCTTACCGGCGCGCTGCCGGCACAGTTCGGCTATCGCACAGCCGGCGTCGTCGAAATCGATACGCGTAGCGGCGCGCAAGGCAACGGGGGAAACATCGGCCTGACGGCGGGATCGTTCGGTACGTGGAATCCGGAAATTTCGCTGTACGGCAACAACGGCCGCTGGAGCGGGTTCCTTACCGGCAATTTTCTGGAAAGCGATGTCGGCATCGAGAACCCCACATCCGCACGCAAGTCGATTCACGATCACACCAATCAGGCCAAGGGATTCGGCAGCATTTCGTACCTGCTCGCCGACGACACGCGCCTGAGCTTCATGTTCGGCATGGCGAACAACCGTTTCCAGATCCCGAACAACCCGAACCAGGCTCCCGTGTATTCGTTGAACGGCGTGGACGATTTCGAATCGGGCATGCTCGACGAACGTCAACGCGAAATCACCCGTTTCGGCGTGCTGTCGCTGCAGGGCAAGTTCGGCGCGACCGATTACCAGATATCGCTCGGCCAGCGCTACACCAGCGTGAACTACCAGCCCGATCCGATCGGCGATCTGATCTTCAACGGCGTTGCCGGCAGCATCGTTCGCAGCAATCGCGCGAACACCCTGCAGGCGGATTTTTCCACACCATTCGCGCAGGGCCACACGCTGCGTTATGGCTTGTACTTCAGCAGCGAACACCCGCTCAGCGATAGCGTCTCGCAGGTGTTTCCCGCCGATGCGGACGGCAACCAGACCTCCAGCGTGCCAATCGTTGTCGTCGACAATGCGCCGCGCATCGATGCCAGAACCTGGGGCATTTACGCGCAGGACGAATGGAACCTCACTGACAAACTGACGATGAATTACGGGCTGCGCGCAGACAAGATCGATGCCTACGTGAACGAGGGTCAGATCAGTCCCCGCATCGGCTTCGTATATCAAGCCGGCGACTCGACCACCCTGCACGCCGGCTACGCGCGCTATTTCACGCCGCCTCCCGCCGAATTGATCTCGCCCGCCGACATCGCCCTGTTCCAGGGCACCACCAACCAGTTGCCCACCGACGTGAACGCGGAAACCCTGTCGGAACGCTCACATTACTTCGATGCCGGCATATCGCAGAAAATCGGCAACTTCACCCTGGGTCTGGACGCCTACTACCGCAAGGTGCGTAACCTTCTCGACGAAGGCCAGTTCGGCGCCGCGCTGATCTTCTCGCCGTTCAACTACGCCCGTGGCCGCGTGCGTGGCGTGGAATTCACTTCCGACTACACGAACGGAAATTTCGGCGCCTACCTAAACATTTCGAGCAGCCGCGCGATGGGTAAGGATGTCGTCACCGGCCAGTACAACTTCGGCCAGGGCGAACTGGACTACATCGCCACGCATTGGGTGCATCTGGATCACGACCAGCGCCTGACCGGCAGCGGCGGCGTGAACTACGACTGGAACGGCACAAAACTCGGCGCGAATTTCCTCTATGGTTCCGGACTGCGCGCGGATTTCGCCAACACCGCCCACCTGCCCGCCTACTACCAGATCAATCTTTCGGCAAGCCGCGACTTCGAACTGCCGGAATTGGGCAGGATCAACGCACGTCTCGCGCTGATCAACGTCACCGACCGCGTGTACGAGATTCGCGACGGTTCCGGCATCGGCGTCGGCGCACCGCAGTATGGTCCGCGCCGCGGCGTGTACGTCGGGTTCACCAAGGAGTTTTGATCGGACGGCAGACGGACCCGACTACCAACGTGGTCGCAGTTGGGTGTGCTTGAAATATGCGAAGCGGGAGTCACGGCGCACGTCACTGCCGGGCGGCCCAAAATAAGTCAGGCGCAAATCCAGGCCGCGGGATGCAAAGCCGAAGCCGAGCTGATCGCGGCGACTGCCACCTGCCAATTCCCGCCACCAGGTCTGCGCGAACCGGGTCAGCGCCGGCGCGTGATGACGGCGCAACAGCACGTTGCTTTCCACCAGTCCGGCA
>JANWJJ010000132.1 GCA_025451955.1 Rudaea sp.
CTTCCTCTTCTGCTGACGGTTGTTTCGCAACACCATCATGGCCTTCGAGGCCGTAAGGGGAGGAAGTCTCTTTTTACTCGTTCAAGCGGACCGCTGCGACGGCCTGCGCTATCATCATGCGGCGGTCAGCAGCGGTCGCTTAACTCCAGCGTTATGCGGCGGGTGCAGGCTTTTACCAACGCGGGAAAGTGTAATGATTGATTACGTTTTGGCCATTTTGCTAATTGTTGTCATGCCAGCGCGGGCGCTCTATAAAAGCCGACGCGGCGCGCGCTCGGACACCGACCGTGTTAAGCGCTATGTTCTGTCAAGCGCAATCATCGCTGGGCTTCTGGGGCTGCTGTGCTACGCATGGGTACATGCCGCGCGCACAGCTAAATTGCTGGGCCTCGATATGCCACTGTCAACGCGTGGCATGGTCGGGTTTGCTATCGCCGCCGTCATCGTTGCAGCGCTGGCACTCGCTAAAGTCTTCATGAAACGCAAGAATCAGACTTCTAAAAGCGAAACGACTAAGCATAGGCTGGCAGGTAACGAATTTTTCCCGCGTAACCGCCGTGAGTTATGCCTGTTCCTTCTTTTCGCACTACTGGCAGGCTGCGGCTGGGAGCTGCTTTACCGTGGCTTCCTTATCTGGTTTCTGGTGCCGCAGACCGGCACCATCGGCGCGATCTGCGTCGCTGCGCTTGCTTACGCTACGGCACATGGCTACAAGGGTCGCACACAGTTCATAGCGGCCATCGTTTCAGCATTTGCGTTCACAATCGCATTTGTGCTGACGGCCAGCCTTTGGTGGTTGATGCTCATACATACGGTGATTGGGGTCGTTGGAGGCTTCGCCGGCTATAGGCAGGCGTCCGCGGGTGACGGCCAACAACTCATTCAAGCGGACGGCTGCGCCGCCGCTTAACTCAAGCGTTAGGCGGCACAGCAACCAGAGGCACACTCCGATGAGCCAAGAACAGCATCCACCATCACTGCACGGTTCCTGCCATTGCGGCTTAGTGCGCCTCACGCTGCCGGCAGCACCCGACACGGCGACCAGTTGCAACTGTTCGCTATGTCGGCGCACAGGAGGAATATGGGCTTACTACGAACTTGGCTCAGTCTCTATCCAAGGCCATCCCGAGAATACGGAAAGCTACGTGTGGGGCGATCGAACCCTGAGGAATATTCGGTGCAAGAACTGCGGTATCGTCACCCATTGGGAGCCAATTGAACCCGCGCCCTCTGCTCGCCACGGAGTGAACCTGCGGAATTTTGAACCCGCGCTCTTGGAGTCGGTCGTCGTTAGGCGCTTCGATGGGGCAGACACTTGGAAATTCCTAGATTGAGCGCTTGCCGCCTTTCGCATCAGGCGCTCAGAATTTCACGGTGCCGCCTAACTCGTTCAAGCGGACCGTTGTGACGGTCTGCGCTACTACCATGCGGTACGCGGCAACGGTATGTTTTCGGCATCAATCAAATCCTGGCTACGTCGGATGCGCTGAACAGCGATGGGAAAAGCTTTACCGACTACTACTTCCCGGCTCAGGTGTTGCTCTTCGAAGTTGAATCCGCCAGTACGCTGTAGGGAACCGACCAACGGCTGCCAGTAAATTGCTGGAGAGTCACGCGGTAGCCAACGGCGGCAGGCGTTCGTCGATCAGACGATCGGCGAGCGCGAGATCGATTTCTTCGGGCCGGGTTTTACCGGCGCATAGTTCGCACAGGATCGCGGTCTGGATTTCGCCGCGTGCGAAGGCGACGGCGTAGGGCAGACGCGAAAACGTGACCATCCAGTAACGCGGCACGAAGCGGCCCGGATGGCGCGCCGCCAGCGTGCGCCCGACGTCGCGCATCAGCAGAAAATGCGCGTCGGCGACGCTGTCGCGCATTTCGACGTAGTTTTCCAGTGCCATCGCCGCGATTGCATCGGCATTGGGTTTGCGTCGGCGCTCGAATTCCGCGAATACGGCTTCGGTATCGTTTGCCGCATTGTCCATTAGTTCACAAATTTCCACCGCATCCTCGAAGCCGCAATTCATGCCCTGGCCGTGGAACGGCACGATGGCGTGGGCGGCGTCGCCGAGCAGCAAGGCACGGCCGCCGATATGCCAGCGATCCAGATACAGAGTACCGAGAATGCCGGTCGGATTGCGCATGAAGTCGCGCTCCAGGTCGGGAATCAACGCCAGCGCATCGGCGAAATCACGCGCGAACAGCGCGCGTGCACTGACGCCGGAATTCACGTTGGCGAAACTCGGTTCGCCGGCATTGGGTAGGAACAAGGTGACGGTGAAACTGCCTTCGGCATTCGGCAAGGCAATACACATGTAATTCCCGCGCGGCCAGATATGCAGGGCATTGGCTTCCATCGCGAAGCTGCCAGCGTGCGCGGGAATTTCCAGTTCCTTGTAACCGTGATCCAGCGGTTCGAAGCGTTCGCCCAGATCGGTTGCCTGCGCCATCGCCGTGCGCAACGCCGAGCCGGCGCCATCCGCCCCGATCAGCACTGGCGCGGTGTATTCGTGCGCAAAGCCAGCCTCGTCGCGAAGTGTAATTATGGAATTATCCCAATTTACCGATTTCAGGCAGCGATCGAAATGGATTTGCGCACCGGCGGCTTCGGCAGCGTCGAGCAGGGCCATGTTCAGGCGGCCGCGGCTGATCGACCAGATCACTTCGCTGTCGTCGCGACCATAGCGCAGCAGTTCGGTATGGTCGTCAAGATGATGCACCATGCGCCCACGCATCATCACCGCAAGCGGCGCGAGGACATCGCTCAAACCGGCCAGTCGCAGACCGTGCCAGCCGCGTTCAGCCAAGGCCAGATTGATCGAGCGACCGCCGAGAAAACCCGCCTTGCGCGGATCGGGGCGGCGCTCGAACAAGGTCACCGCGAATCCGCGCTGGGCGAGCAAGGTGCCGAGCAGGGCGCCGACCAGGCCGGCGCCGACGATGACTACCGGTGCGCGTTTCAAGGCCGGAATGCCGCGCGGCTCAGCGTTTTTTCGGTTTTGCCGGCTCGCCTTTCTTGCCCAGTTCAACGAGCAAGGTGGCAAGGTCTTCGGCGTGTTCTTCTTCCATCGCCAGAAGCGATTCCATCAGCCGTCGCGTGGTCGGATCGTCGTTGCCGAGATAGCGAATGATTTCGCCATAGGTGTCGATGGCGATGCGTTCGGCGACCAGATCTTCCTGGATCATGTCGACCAGGTTTTCGCCTTCGACGTATTCGGAATGGCTGCGCGTGAGCAGGCCATCCGGCGACAGATTCGGCGCGCCGCCAAGCTGGACGATGCGTGTGCAGATCAAATCGGCATGACCCTGTTCCTCGTTGGCGTGTTGCAGGAATTCCGCGGCCACGCTTTGCGCATTGATGCCGCTGGCCATGTAGTGATGGCGCTTGTAACGCAGCACGCAGACGATCTCGGTGGCCAGCGCTTCGTTGAGAATCTTCAGCACGGCCTTGCGATCGGCCGCATAACCGGCGGTGACGGCGCCCTCGTGCATGTGTTCGCGCGCGCGCTTGCGGATGGTCTGGATGTCGCTGAGAAAATGTCCGGTCTTGGCCATGCTGCGTCTCCCGTAGTTAGACACGTTCGTAGTGAGGCACGTTGCCACACACGATTGTACGCCGTGAATCCCGATTCTGTTGCACCCGCAGGACTGTCGTCCGACGGACGTGTCCGTGACTTCCGGCGCATGGGATATCGGTGCATCTGCCCGATACTGCGCCGCTACGAACGCGCGCGCGTACACTGCGGCGTATTTGGTAAATTCATTCCGAGGAGAAACCGCGATGCGCAAATTTCCACAATGGGCCTTGATGATCCTGGCGTGCGCGCTGTGCGTGCCGGCCTGGGCTGCCGATGCGCCGCAGAAAGACGACAAGAAAGCCGACACCGCGACCGACGCCGCGATCAAGCCGCAGCGCGTGGAAACCACGGGGAGTGTCAGCATCGAAGGCGCCAAGCTTGATTACAAGGCCATCGCCGGCACCATCATTCTGCATAACAAGGATGAGGACAAGGACGATCCTACCGCGAGTGTTTTCTATGTCGCCTATTTCAAGACCGGCGTGGACAGTGCGAAGCGTCCGTTGACGTTTCTGTACAACGGCGGACCGGGTTCGTCGACGGTGTGGCTGCACATGGGCGCGTTCGGCCCCAAGCGCGTAGTGACGCTCGACGATCAGCACACGCCAGCCGCGCCGTATCAGCTCATCAACAACAATTACAGTCTGCTCGACGCCAGCGATCTGGTTTTCATCGACGCGCCGGGCACCGGTTTCTCGCGCTTGTTGGCGGTGGAAAAGGACAAGGCCAAGCGGGCCGCGAAGATGAAGGAGCGGCGCAAGGAATTCTACGGCGTCGATCAGGATGGGCAGGCCTTTGCGCAGTTCATCACCCGGTTTCTGACCGAGTACGGGCGCTGGAATTCGCCCAAGTACCTGTTTGGCGAAAGCTACGGCACCACGCGTTCGGCGGTGCTCGCCAATATCCTCGAAACCCAACAGAGCGTGGATTTGAACGGCGTGATGCTGCTGTCGCAGATTCTCTCGTTCGCCAATGACATCGACGCGCCGCAATACAATCCGGGCGTGGATCAGCCCTATGCGCTGGCGCTGCCGACCTATGCCGCCACCGCGTGGTATCACCACAAGTTGCCGAATCCGGCGGCAGAACTGGTGCCGTTTCTGCACGAAGTCGAGCAATTCGCGATGACCGATTACACCGTGGCACTGGCAGCCGGATCAACACTCGATCCGGCTCGGCGCACGGCGATCATCGCCAAGCTGCACGAATACACCGGGTTGCCGGAATCCTACATCGACAAGGCCGACCTGCGCGTGTTCGGCGGCGAGTTCGAGAAAACCCTGCAGGATTCAGCCGACTTGACCACCGGGCGTCTGGATACGCGCTTTTCCGGTCCGAGCATGGATCCATTGGAACAGCAATCGTCCTACGATCCGCAATCGGCGGCGATCAGCTCGGCGTATGTATCGATGTTCAACGACTATGCGCGGCGCACGCTCAAGTTCGGCGACGGCATGACCTTCCACGAATTCGGCGATGTGCATCCGTGGGATTGGAAGCACCAGGCGCCGGGTCTGCCGCCGGGATTTTTCCCGTCGTCGACGAACGTGATGTCCGACCTGGCCGTGGCGATGAAGTACAACCCGCAATTGCATGTGTTGCTGGCCGGTGGTTACTACGATCTGGCCACGCCGTATTTTGCCGCCGAGTTCGAGATGCGCCATCTGCCGATTCCGCAGAAGTTGCAAGACCACATCGAATACGCGTTCTTCCCGTCCGGGCACATGGTCTACGCGCACGAGGAATCGCTGAAGAAACTGCACGACGTGGCGGCTGCATTTATCGGCCGCACGGACAATATCGCCAAGTGATCGGGCAGCGTGCTGCGCGAAAAGCGCGCAGCACGATTGCGTGCAACATCATTGCATGATGCGTTTTAAGCGTGCGTCCAGTTCATCTGGAGCGAATCCCAGTCCAGCAGTGACTTTTTCGAGGAAGACCCGCTCACCCGGACGGATGCGCGCATCGGCCGCCGCCAGACGCAACAGACTGACGTAAACCCGATTGACTTCTTCCGACCCGCGCGGAAATTCGGCGAGGAAGCGTTGCAGTTCGGTGTCCAGATCGAGCTGGCGCCTGCAGCCGCGCTCGAATGCCGCCGCTGCAATCTGGCGTGCCTGCGTACTCAATTCCAGCTCGTCCATCAAGCCGTTGGTGTACTGCGCTTCCTCACTTGACACGATGCCATCGGCACGCGCCAATGCGCCGAGCAAGCCGAACAGCACCTGGGTCAACACTTCCTGTCTTGCATCGAGCTTGCCGCCGCCGAACATTTCGCCCAAGGCGATGCGCACATCGCGAAATACGCCGCGCATCGCCGACGTGCCGGTTGCCTTGTCGTTGCCCGTCATTTCGTTTTCCCCCGTGGTGAGTGCTGCCTATGCTGCGACAGAATCGCTCGCGAGGAAAGAGGGGAATGCCGGTGGCGGCAAGTGGTCGCGATCAGTGGTTCTGGGTCTGGTTCCAGTGTTCGAACTGACTCTTGGAAATGCGATCGGCGTGATGCGCGATGAAGTCGAAATCGTTGAGCAGTGGCGGATACGCCTGGGCCTCCTCGCGGCTGATGTAGCCATCGTGGTTGGCGTCGAGCTGGGCAAATGCGGGCGCCGGGCCGTAGTGATCCGCGGGCGGCTGGCCCGACGTCACGGTGACCTGGGTGCCGTCGGCGGCGGTGAAGTGCGTAGTGGAATCCTGTGCCTGTGCGCCGGCAGCGGCGGCCAGCAGCAGGGCGGAAGCGATCAAGACGGGAAGGCGGTTGGTTTTCATGGCGTTCTCCAGTGAATGGCCTCGGGAACGCGCGATCGCGCTTGGACAAACATCGGCGCGGAACGCGACAATACGCTTCGTTGCGGCCATGAACGAAGCCCATGACTAGACCCGATGCCGCCAGCGAAGTTCGCGCCGAGCGTCCGATTTCCCTGCAACAGGCACGCAATCTGCACCTGGCCGTTCAGGGTTTGCTCAAGTTTCCGCGCGCGCGCGCCACGCGTGCCCGCGTCCGCGCCGTGGTCGCACGCATGCGCGTGCTACAGATCGACACCATCCATGTCGTCGCGCGCAGTCCGTATCTGGTGTTGTTCTCGCGCCTGGGCGATTACGATGTGCGCTGGCTCGACGAATTGCTCGCCAAGGCGGCGATTTTCGAGTGCTGGGCGCACGAGGCATGTTTCGTGCCGATCGAGGATTTTTCCCTGCATCGCGCGCAAGCATCGGCGAAGTCGAATCACTGGGCGCACCAGCGCGCGCAGCGCATGTATCGCGAACATCGTGCGGCGATGGATCGGCTGCTGACTCACATACGCGATCATGGCGCGGTAAAGTCGTCAGACTTTGAGCGCAAGCAGAAGAACCCCACGGGTTGGTGGGGCTGGAAAGAAGAAAAACGCTGGCTCGAAGCCTGGTTCGCGCTCGGCGAACTGATGATCGCGCGGCGCGAGAATTTCCAGCGCGTTTACGATTTGCGCGAACGTGTGCTGGCGAATGCGCGTGTCGAAACGGCGGCCTGGTCTGCCGAAGCGGCGCGGCACGAGTTCGTACTCGGCGCCGTGCGTGCGCTCGGCATCGCCCAGGCGCGCTGGATCGCGGATTATTTTCGCAGTGGCAGGAAACACAAGGATGCCGATCTGGAAAAGTATACAAAAAGTGGCGAACTGATCCGGGTCGAAGTGAACGGCTGGGATGCTCCCGGCTACGTGCATCGCGAACATCTGCCACTGCTGCAACGTGCGCGACGCAGCGGCCTGCGTGCGGCGTACACGACGCTATTGTCGCCGTTCGATCCGGTGGTGTGGGATCGCGGCCGTGCCAGTGCGATGTTCGGCTTCGACTACACCATCGAGTGCTACACGCCCGGCCACAAACGCCGTTACGGTTATTTCGTGCTGCCGATCCTGCATCGCGGCCGGATGATCGGACGCCTCGATGCCAAGGCGCATCGCGCCGACGGCGTGTTCGAGATCAAGGCGCTGTATCTGGAACCGGAATCGAAAATCACGCCGACGCTCACGAGCGATGTCGCGGCAGCGATCGATGCCTGCGCGCGATGGCATGCTACGCCGCGCGTGACGGTACGCAAAACCGATCCACCGGAATTTGCTCAAGCCTTGCGCACGGCGTTGCGCGAAATTCGATGAAACGCGATTACGCGTCCGCCCAGCGTCGCAGCAGGTTGATATGCGTCTTGTTGATCAGATCGCAGGCGCGAGCATCGGCGCCGGTTTTGCGCAGCGCAGTCAGCGCACTAGAGAGATCCGCCAGCGCTTCGCGCGCGCCCGCATCGCGCACATGGCTTTGGATCCAGGCGACCACGACGAGGCGTTCGCCGCGGACGATGGGCCGCACACGGTGCAGCTGCCCGGTCGGATAGCAGACCAGGCTGCGCGCCGGCAGCTTCACCAGAATTTCGTCGCCGCCCGATTCCAATGCCAGTTCGCCGCCATCGTATTGATCGGGCTCGTTGAGAAACAGAGTCAGCGAAAGATCGGTGCGCCACGCCGCCGCTTCGCCCATCAGCGCGCTGTCCACGTGCGCGCCGTACTCCATGCCGACGCCGTAGCGCGACACCAGCAAGGAATGCAACTGTCGCGGATATACCGCGTTGCGAAAACTCTCGTTGCGGCGCAGGGCGGCGAGAACGATGGCCGATATCGCCGCGATCTGGGAAGCATCGCGGCGGATTTGCTGATTGTTCTTGCGCGCGCCCAGATTCGTGCCGGCGGTTTCGCGGCCGTCGACGAATTCGGCGGTCGCGACTTGATCGAGAATAGCGCGATGCTCTTGCGCAGTTATGCCATCGGCAAACGTCAGGATCATCGTTATGGTGTACCGAAGCCATCGGCGAAGATGCGATCGTTGCAGGCCAGTTTCATGCCCACGAGGTCCACGCCGAAGGTATCGGCGTTGTCGCGCGAGGTCGATCCGGCGCTGACCGCCGAGCTGCCGGAAAAAGTATTGGCGCAGCCGGTGACCGTGGGCAACGCGCTGGGCATGCCCTGATTGTTGCCATTGCTTCCGCTGGTCGACGGGATCGCCGCAATCGCGCCGCCTTTGCCGAGACCAGTAAAGCCGGAGGCGCTGGCACTGCCCGCAGCGGCGTTGTTCTGGAGCGTTGAACTCTGGATCGTGACTTGCCCTGCGCGCACGAAAATCGCGCCGCCAAAACCACCGCCGCCACCGCCACCGTTCTCGGATACGCCGCCACCGCCGTAGCCGGGTGATCCGGAAGTAATCGTTGTGCCGGCACCACCGGCGCCTGCGCCGGCGCCAAAGCCACCGTTGCCGCCCGCGCCGCCGGCCTTCCCGGACACGCTACCGCCCGCGCCGCCGCCACCGCCGAAACCGCCGGACGAGCCGGCGCCCGCTGCGCTGCCGGTCTGGGTGCCGGCGCCGCCGCCGCCGCCGCCACCGAAGCCGCCCGCGCCGCCGGGTTGCGAAGCGGTGCTGCCGAGGACGCCGGGGCCGCCACCACCACCGCCACTGCCGAAGCCGCCCGCGGCGCCGGCCGTTGCCGGAGTAGCGCCGAAGGCGCTGTTCCCGCCGGCTCCGCCAAAGCTGCCACCACCCGCGCCGCCAGCACCGCCGAGCTCGCTATCGGCGGTACCGCCGCCGCCGCCGCCGCCGCCGAACCCCCCGTATCCGCCTGCCCCACCGGAATACCCGGCGCCGGTTGAGGTAGCGACACTGCCGCCGCTGCCATACATGCCGCCACCGCCACCGCCGCCCTTGCCCATCGGGGTGGAGCCGGTGAAGAAACCCGTAAAGCCCGAAGTCGAGCCGCCCGTGGCGTGGTTGTTGGAGAATGTCACCGTACTGATATTCACCGTGCCGTCGTAGACGAAGATCGCGCCGCCCAGGCCGCTGCCGCCGCCGCCACCATTGTTGGCGCTGCCGCCCTGTGCCACGCCGCCGCTTAGAGTCAAATTGCTGAAACTCACGGTTGGCGCGTGCGTGGCGTCGCCGACAAAGAATAGCCGGTGCTTGCCATCGCCGGTAATGATCGATCCGGTCGTACTGGTTATGGCCATGCTTGCTGTCGCTCGGGGCAATTCGGCAGTCAGCGTTTGATTGCCGACGACCTGCATGGTCAGGTTTCCGGTTCCTGCGATGATACAGCCGCCGGTGTCTGTGTTTGTATTCGCAGTGACGATGGCATTGCCGAGTGAGCACGTCGTTCCGTCGACAGCGATGGTGGCCGCATTGGCGCAGATAGAGGATGCAAGTGCGGCGAGAATCGCGCCGGCGAGCAAGCTGTGTTGCGGTGGACGATGTGATCGCATGGCTAAACCCCCACAGGTTGGATGACAGGAATCCTAGCACTGCCGCGCGGCATTGGCGTAACCGGCGTCAGCTCAGCGTGCCGGCGAAGCGCCGTACTTCCGCGGCCAGCTCATCCGCATCCGCGCGGGCGCCTTCGAGCGTACCGGCGCGTGCGGCGGCTTCGATACGCGCCGCACACGCGGCCAGCGCGGTAGCGCTGACGAGTCCGCTGGCGCCCTTGATGCGGTGCGCTTCGTGCGCGGCCGCCGCGGCATCGTGATTGGTCAATGCAGCATTGAGTGCAATGAGATCCTGCTGTGTGCTTTGCAGGAAATCCCGCAGCAATTCGCGATCCAGGGCTGGTTCGGCCACCACCGACTTGACCACGGCCGGGATCTGCGCCGTCGCCGTGGCGATCATTTGCGCGGCCGCGAACTGGCTCAGCGGAAGATAGCGTTCCAGTGCATTGGCCAGCAGCGCCAATGGCGTTGGCTTGGCGAGGAAATCGTCGATGCCGGCGGCGCGGCTGCGCTCGACTTCCTCGGTGCTGACATTGGCGCTCATCGCGACGATCGGCGCGCGTCTGGCGCGGGTGGTGCGTTCGCCGGTGCGGATCGCTTCGGCCAACGCATAACCGTCGCGGCGCGGCATGTGCAGGTCGGTAAGCAACAGCGAGAATTGTCCACTTTTCCACAATTGCAAGGCAGCTTCGCCGTCGTTGGCGGTTTCGCAGGCGTAGCCGAGTTGGTTGAGCTGGCGCGCGATCACGGCGCGATTGGTCGGGTGATCGTCGGCCAGCAGGATCAGACTGCCTTCGCGTGCGGCATCGGCGACGCTTGGCGCGGCGCGCAATGGACTGGCGACAGCGCTGTACTCCGTGCGTACCAACGCGGCGGCGTCCGCCAGCGGCAGGCGCACGATCAGGCTCATTGTGGTGCCGACGCCAAGGCGGCTTTCGAGCACGATTTCGCCGCCCATCAATTCGGCCAGGCGGCGGCAGATGCTCAAGCCCAGCCCGGTGCTGTCGGCGCGTTTGGCGCCGCCGTCGTCGGCCTGCGCGAACGGCTGGAACAGCTTGGCCTGATCCGCGGCGCTGATGCCGATGCCGGTATCGCGCACACGCAACGCGATCAGTTCGCGCTGGCCTTCGACGGCAAGGCGTTCGAGCGACACCTCGATGCCGCCACGCTCGGTGAACTTGAGCCCGTTGGAAAGAAAATTGCTCAGGATCTGGCGCAGACGCAGCGCATCGGCCAGATGCGCCGGCCCAATGCGTTCGTCGATCGTGCATTCGAGCTTGAGTGCCTTGGACGAAGCCGTGGCGAGAAAGTTGTTGGTCGACGTGCGTACCAGCGCGCGCAAATTCGTCGGCGTGGGGCTCAGTTCAAGTTTGCCGGCTTCGATCTTGGAGAAATCCAGAATGTCGCCGATGATCTGCAGCAGGCTTTGCGCCGAGTTCTGCACGATCTCGATCTGCTGGCGCTGGTCGGCATCGAGCCGGGTTTGCGCCAGCAGCTCGAGCATGCTGGCGACGCCGACCATCGGCGTGCGAATTTCGTGGCTCATCGAAGCCAGGAACGAGGATTTGGCGCGGCTAGCGTTCAGTGCGCGCGCCTCGCTTTCCATCAGTTCGTTTTCGTAGCCGAGCAGATCCTGGCGCATCGCCATCAGCGCGGTGTGAATCTGACCGAGTTCACTCTCGTGATCGAAGCCGCCGGGCGGGACGAAATCGCGGTCGCGTGCATGCCTCGCCAGATGCACCAGACGGCCGATGCCTTTGTATACATTGCGCAAGATGCCGCGGCCCACGACGATCACGAACAACAGCGCGGCAAGGCTGATGGCAATACGCCACCAACCAATCGCGTGAGCGCGCGCCAGATGCTCATGTACGCTGCGCTCGGCATCGAGCATTTTGACATCAGTCAGGAATTGCAGACGATTCGTCACCGGATCCATTGCCGGATACATTTCGGTATCGGCGAACTTGCCCAGTGCGCCGATATCCTGTGCCTTGAGAATCGTGCGCAATTTCCGGGTGGCAGCATCGGCCATGACGCGGGCCTTGGCGACCTCGTCGGTCAACGCACGTTCTTCCGGTGAAAGGTTGGTGGCCAGCAGCGCGAGCCAGTCGTGATCGATGTCCGCCTGCGCCGTGTCGATCACGCTGATGCCCTGATCCCAGCCCAGCAGGTTGTTGCGCACGCGAAATGTGGTATCGACGATATCCAGGCGATAGGTATCGGAAATGGATTTGGCCAGGCGCAAACCGGTCAGCGATTCGTCGCGCAGGCTGTGGAAGGTGGCGATTTCCGCACGCAACGCGAGTTCATCGAGCACCAGCACGCTGAAGCCGGTGGCGAGCAGCAGGCAGAACAGCGCCAGCAGCTGCACGCGGATGCTGAAGCGATGCCGAAGCGGATTCATTGCGATTCTGGATGCGGCGTTTCCGGCTGGTGCCAGTTGCGGATGGCGGCGAGCAATTCGTCGCCGGGCAAGGCGGGGGCGATCAGGAATCCCTGCGCCTGCTGACAACCGAGTTCGGCCAGCATCTGCCATTCTTCGACGGTTTCCACGCCTTCGGCGACGACAGTCAATTGCAGCTTGCGCGCCAGATCGAGACTGGTTTCCACCACCGCGCGTTTGCGCGGCTGGCGCACCGCGCCGGAAACGAAACCCTGGTCGATTTTCAGTTCGGTGAACGGAATCTGCGACAACTGCGCAAGCGAGGAATAGCCAGTGCCGAAGTCGTCGATCGACAGGCCGAAGCCTTTCAGGCGCAGGCGTGCGAGCACGTTGAGTGCGTGTCCGGCTTCGCTCATCACCGAGCTTTCGGTGACTTCGATCACGACGTCACGCGGCTTGACCCCGTTGTCGACCACGATGCGCTGGTAGCGGTCGGCCGCATCCACGTGTAACAGATTCAGCATCGACACATTGACCGAAAGTTTCAGTTCCACACCGGCGGCGGCCCAGCGCCGTTGCCAAATGCAGGAACGTTCGAGCATGCGTTCGGTGAACTCGTCGATCAGACCTTCGCGTTCGAAGATCGAGATGAACTGGTTCGGCGGAATGATCCGGCCATCGTGGCGCCAGCGCGCCAAGGCCTCGACACCGACCACCTGACCAGTACTGAGGGCGACCTTGGGCTGGAAGAACGGCTCGAATTCGCTGGCGCCAAGGCCATGACGCAAAGCCTCGTGGCGAATCTCGATGCTGGGTTCCACGACCGACGATTCTTCGGCGTTATGGAATTGCGCCAGCACCTCGGCCAGCTTGGCCGTGGTCAGCGGCTTTTCGACCACGCCGAGCACGCGCAGGCCATAGGCGCGCGCCATGCCTTGCACGGTATTCAACAGCGCCGGATCGAGCGCGCTGGTCAGCGCGATCGCGCGCGCCAGTTTGCGCGCGGCAACGTGACCGATGAATTCGATGCCATCCATGCCGGGCAGGTCAAGATCGACCAGCACGACATCCGGCGGCGTCTGTGCCTTTGCCAGCAACGCCAGCGCGGCGGCACCGTCGGCGGCTTCGCCGATCTGACTCAAGCCCAATTCAGCGAGCAGGCGCAAGGCCACCCGACGCTGGAAAGCGTGATCTTCCACCACCACGATCGAAAGGCCGGCAAGCCGCATCGTCTACTACTCCCCGCGTGCGTGGCTGTAGGGTAGCGCACTGTCGCGGCGGATTAAACGGCGTGGATGGTTTTGAGTAATTCAATGCTGTGTTCGTTGCCGTTCATGCCCGTTGACTTTTTATCTGCTAGATTGCGACGGACACTGCTGGCGCCGGTTGTCGTGTGAACCAATACAGGGGATGCAAAATGAGGGTCAAACACAACTATCTTCGGCTCGGCCGTAGATTTGGGATGGGTTGCCTGGGCTATCTGGTCTGCCTATGAGTTCGGTGTACCGAGCGACGTGATCTTCCGCAATGGGTTCGATTCCATTTGTCCCTGAAGCAGAAGGGACACGATAGCCCAGCTCCGCGCTGGGCTTTGTGTGCGGAGTGGATGGTTTGACTCTTGCAATGGCTGCCGCGGTGTTCTATCTGTTGTTCGACGAACTGCCGGCATGAAAACAAAAAAGCCCCGATAAGCATGCGCTTGCCGGGGCTTGGTTTGCTGGATATTGGTGGAGCGGAAGGGGATCGAACCCTCGACCTCTGCATTGCGAACGCAGCGCTCTCCCAGCTGAGCTACCGCCCCATTTTGTATTGAAAGAGTCGGGCATCCTGCCGCGACTTTCAAACAAGCGGCCGCGGCTAAGCCGCGCCACGCTTGTCGAATCGGCAAACAGCAGCCGATTCGTCAGCACCTCCTGTGCCGTAAAAGTATCCTGCCACACGGGGTCGCGCATGATACATCGTGCGTTGGTGCGCGCCAAGACTGTCCGTGTTTCAGCCCAGCAATTCCGCGGCCGGACCATTGATCGGCGATACGAAGGCGTCGCTGGCGAGGCCGGCATCGGCGAAGCCGGCTTGCATCGCGGTGACGGCTTGCTGTGCCGCGGCGTGCGATTCGAACCAGGCGAATATGCTGGGGCCGGCGCCGGAAATGCTCGCGCCGAGCGCGGCATGATCGAGCGCGGCCTGCTTGACCTGGGAAAATCCGGGAATCAGGGGCGCGCGGCGTGGTTCGATCAGCACGTCGCGCAATCCGGCGCGCACCAGTTCGGCATTGCCGCGTTCGCAGCCGAGCAGAACCTGGGCGAGGTTGGCGCTCTGCGCCACGAAGTCGCGCAAAGCCCAGGCGCCTTGCAGCACGTCGCGCGCGTGCCGGGTTTCGAGTGTTGTCTCGGGGTGTACAAGTATACAATGCCACGCGGCGGGAGCGACGATGCGCACCAGGCGATCAGCCGTCGCCAGCACGATGCCGCCGAGCAGCATCGGCCCGACATTGTCGCCCTGGCGGCTATTGCTGGCGGCGGCTTCGCCGGTCAATGCGAACGGATACAGGGCGGCGCGCGGCAACGGCGAGTCGAGCAGGGCGTTGGCCGCAACCAGCGCGGCGACGGCGGAGGCGGCCGAGCCGCCCATGCCGGCGGCGAACGGGATGCCCTTGTCCAGTTCGATCTCGAAACCGAATGGCAGGCCCAGTGCCTCGCGCAATGCGATCAGCGCGGCGCCGGCAGTGTTGTGTGCGGAATCCTGCGGCAAGTCGGCGCTACTGCCGCGAATTGCAGCAATGTGCACATGTGGAGAATCGATTCTGCGCACCGTCGCCGTGTCGCGTGGTCCGGCGATGGTATGGCCGAGAATATCGAAACCGACGCCGAGGTTGCCGATGCCGGCAGGAGCGCAGGCTATTGCCTGTTGCGGCTTCATGCGGGCGTGCTGACAGCCACCAGGCCGGCCAGACGCGACATCAACGTGTCGTGCAGCAAGGGCTTGCGCCAGCCGTCCAGCGCGGCGGGCCAGGCGCGATCGCCGAGCAAGGCTTCCAGATGGCGGCGCGGACACAGCAGGCCTTCGGGCAACTCAAGGCGGTTGGCGATGGCGGCGACATCGTCGCGCATCGTCGCGATCAGACGTTTTTCCGCGCTGGTCAGCGCTGCCGGGATCGGTGCGATTTCGAGTTCGTCGGAATTCAACGGCGCTTGCAGCAGCGCGAACAATTCCTGGCGCTGCGGTGTGCGCAAGGCGCGCAGCCCCTTGCTGCGTTCAAACAACTCGTTCGAGTCCTGCGGCGGTTGCGCCGCGAGGTTGAGCGCGTGCGCGTCGTCGAGAATCCACGGCCGCGGTTTGTCGAGAGCGCGTGCGCTGGCATCGCGCCAGAGCAGCACGCGGCGCAGCAAGGCCTGGCGTTCGCGCGGCCAATCGGCAGCGCCGCGGAACGCGCGTTGCGGTTGCGGATCGGGTTGTGCGCGGCAGATTCGTTCGATCAGGCGCCGGCAATCCTCGGCCAGCCAGTCGCTGCGGCCAAGTGCGGCGAGTTTCTCCGCGAGCAGCGCGTGCAGTTCGGGCAGATGCACGACATCCTGTGCGGCATATTCGAGCTGCGCCGGAGTCAGCGGACGTTGCAGCCAGTCCGAGCGCGTCTCGGCCTTGGGCAGATCGATGCCGAGCAGGGTGGCGACAAGTTTCTGGTAACTCAGGCCGAAGCCGAAACCCGCCATCGCCGCAGCAATCTGGGTGTCGAACAAGATGGATGGACCTTCCGGCACGATCGCGGCGAGTGCTTCCAGATCCTCGCTGGCGCTGTGCATCACGCAGACGCAATCCGGATCGCGCAGGGATGCTGCCAGCGCGGTGTGGACGCCGAGCCGCGGCGCATCGAGCAGTGCGATACCACCGGCGACGTTCGCCTGCACCAGCGCCAACTTCGCGCGGAAGGTGTTGGTGCGCATGAATTCCGTGTCGAGGCCGATCAGGCGGTGCGGCGGGCGTGCGGCGATCCAGGTATCGAGTCTTGCAGTTTCGTCAATCCATTCATTCACTGCCAATTTCCCTTGAGAACCTCTGAACAAGTGTTGCGAGCGAAGGCCTGATTCTATATTGGATCAGGCGTGCCGCCGGAGCGCAGGAACCGGAGTGTACATAGAAGTACATGAGGATTCCGAGCACCGCCGGCGCGCGAGATGCCGAGCGCAGTAGCTTGTTCAGAGGTTCCCTTGAAACATTTCGAGGTTGCGACGCGGACGGCCAATAGCCTAATGTTCGGTACATCGCAGGCAAGCGTAGCGCGGAATCCCGATGCCAGGTAACGAAGTCGTTCGCAAGCAGACCGTGCTGGGTGGCGCGGCGGGCATCGCCTTGCTTGCGTTCGCCTTGATTTACCGATTCTACCCCGGCGGCAATTATGTCGAACCGGGACAGGCTCCGCCGCCGCGGCCAGCCGCGGTCCCGGCGATGACGATTGCAACACCACC
>JANWJJ010000133.1 GCA_025451955.1 Rudaea sp.
GCCCTCTTGTATGCTTGCCGCATGAAAGTCAGTGAAATTTTGCTGCTGCTGAAAAACGACGGTTGGCTCCTTGTGGCAACTCGTGGAAGCCATCGCCAGTACAGACATTTATCCAAGCCGGGCCGGGTCACAGTAGCCGGCAAACCCAGCGATGACGTGGCAGCAGGTACACTCAACAGCATTCTGAAGCAGGCAAGCCATTTTCATGCGCTACGCAATCGTCATCGAGCAAGCCACAAACAACTACTCGGCATACGTTCCGGACCTTCCCGGTTGCATCGCAACCGGTGGCACTGTCCAAGAGGTCGAGGAGAAAATTCGCGAAGCTATCGCCTTCCATCTGGAAGGTCTGCGCGAAGACGGTGTGCCGATGCCGCCCGCTGTCAGCCAAGTCGAGTACGTGGACATTGCCGCCTGATTATTCTTCGAGCCGGAGCCTCCGCTCAGGCGTACTTGCGAATAAACTCCCGCACCTCGGGATAAACGACATTGCGCCAGCGCTTGCCGCTGAAAATGCCGTAGTGGCCGGCGCCCTTAACCGTCAGATGGCGTTTGTCGGCCTTTTTTATACTTGTACACAAATCGTGCGCGGCCTGGGTTTGGCCCAAGCCTGATATGTCGTCGAACTCGCCTTCGATCGTGAACAGCGCGGTGCGCTTGACGTCCTGCGGTTTCACTCGCTTGCCGGCCACGTCCCAGACGCCGCGCGGCAGGGCGTGTTCCTGGAACACGGTGCGGATGGTGTCGAGGTAATACTCGGCCGGCATGTCGAGCACGGCATTGTATTCGTTGTAGAACTGGCGATGGGCTTCGGCGTCCTCGAGATCGCCGCGGCGCAGGTTCTCGTAGAAATCCCAATGCGACATGAAGTGCCGGCTCGGATTCATGGCGATGAAGCCGGCGTGTTGCAAAAATCCCGGATAGACGCGGCGGCCATGTCCCGGATAATTCTGCGGCACATCCTGCACCAGGGTGTTCTCGAACCACGACAGCGGCTTGGTCGACGCCAGATCGTTCACCTGGGTCGGGCTGCAGCGCGTGTCGATTGGTCCGCCCATCATGGTCATGGTTCGCGGTGTGGCTTCGCGGTTCGAAGCCATCAGCGAGATCGCAGCCAGCACCGGCACGGTCGGCTGGCAGACTGAAATCACATGCAGGTTTTCCGCACCGATGTGGCGGATGAAATCCTGGATATAGGCGACGTAGTCGTCCAGATGAAACGGCCCGGCTTCGGTCGGCACCATGCGCGCATCAACCCAGTCGGTGATATAAACCTTGTGTTCGGTCAGCAAGGTGCGCACGGTGTCGCGCAGCAAGGTGGCGTGGTGGCCGGATAGCGGCGCGACGACGAGTACGGCCGGATCGGCCTTGAGTTTCTTCAGCGTCGCAGCATCGTCGGCATAGCGCTTGAAGCGCAGCAGGTTGCAGAATGGCCGCGCCAAGTCGACTTTTTCCACAATGGGAACTTCGCTGCCATGCGCCTGCACGCTGCCGATGCGGAATTCCGGTTTTTCGTAATCCTTGCCCAAGCGATACAGCAGCTCGCAATTCGCCGCGGCGCGGTGGGCTTCGGGCAGTTTCGACAGCCAACTGTCGGGCGAGGAGAACATCCTGGCGCTGGCCTGCGACCAGGCGATCAGCGGATTGAACAAGGTGCGGTTGAATTCGTGCAGTTGATAGAGCATCGTAGCCTCGAAGATCGCGATTGCCTGCCGGCGTGCTGCGTCGGCGGCATCCAAGCAGCCATTGTGCAAGATTTTGTGTTGCAGTGCGACAATTACAAGCCGAGATTGCCGAAGGAGAACCCGAATGAGCTCCGAACAGCGGCTCAGCGCCACCTATCATCCGTTTGTTCGCGTTGCTGGATTGCCATTTTCCGAAGCGGTCGAGGCCGGCGACTTTCTGTTCCTGTCCGGCCAGATCGGCATCGACGAGCAGGGCTCGCTGGTTCGCGGCGGTATCGGCGTGGAGACGCGGCAGACGCTGGAAAACATCCGTGCGGTACTCGAACGCCGTGGCTCCTCGCTGGATCGCATCGTCAAGATGACGGTGATGCTCGCCGACATCGGCGAATGGGCGGCGATGAATGCGGAATACATGAAATTGTTCGACACGCATCTGCCGGCACGCAGCGCGTTCGCCACCAGCGGACTGGCGCTGGGTGCGCGCGTGGAGATCGAATGCATCGCGCTGCGCTGACAATCTTCTCAGATCGCGCAGCCGCGAGTAGACTCGAAACGTATACGGGTTGGCGCGGCCGTCGCCCGGATCGAAGCTGAAGCAATGGTGTTTTTTTGCAATCACGGAGTATTTAGTGAAGCCGACTGATATTCGCGTACCCGACTATTTCCACAAAGTCGTCGATTGCCAGTGGGCCTGTCCCGCACACACTCCGGTTCCCGAATACATCCGACTGATCGCGGCCGGGCGTTATTCTGATGCCTACATGGTCAACTGGAAATCGAATGTGTTTCCGGGAATCCTCGGCCGTACCTGCGATCGTCCCTGCGAACCAGCCTGTCGGCGCGGGCGGGTCGAGGAAAACAACGGCGCGAAACCCGAACCTGTGGCAATCTGCCGGCTCAAGCGCGTCGCCGCCGATTTCAAGGATAACGAAGCGATTCGTGCACGCATGCCGAAACCTGCGGCGCGCAAGAATGGCAAGCGCATCGCTTGCGTCGGCGCTGGACCGGCCACGTTGACGGTAGCACGTGATCTGACACCGCTCGGTTACCACGTCGTCGTGTTCGAGGCCGACGCCAAGGGCGGCGGTTTCATGCGCACCCAGGTGCCGCGATTCCGTTTGCCCGAAGAAGTCATCGACGAAGAAGTCGATTACATCCTCGATCTCGGCGTCGAGTTCCGTGGCGGCAGCCGTATCGATTCAATGAAGGCATTACTGACGCAGGATTTCGATGCGATTTTCGTCGGCAGCGGCGCGCCGCGTGGACGCGATCTGGATTTGCCCGGCCGCAAGGATGCCGCCGCGAATATCCATATTGGCCTCGACTGGCTGGCGTCGGTGTATTTCGAGCACGTGAAGAAAATCGGTCGGCGCGTCATCGTTCTGGGCGGCGGCAATACCGCGATGGACTGCTGCCGTTCCTCGCGCCGTCTTGGTGGCGAGGACGTGAAAGTCATCGTGCGTTCGGGCTTCGAGGAAATGAAAGCCTCGCCCTGGGAAAAAGAGGATGCGCAGCACGAAGGCATTCCGATCCTCAACTATCTTGTGCCGAAATCCTTTGTCCACGCCAACGGCAAACTGACCGGCATGATGTTCGAGAAAGTGCGCGCAGAAAAGGACGCAAACGGCCGGCGCAAGCTCGTGCCGACCGGCGAGCCTGACGTCATGCACGAATGCGACGACGTGCTGATCGCAGTCGGCCAGGAAAACGCCTTTCCCTGGATCGAACGTGACGTCGGCATCAAGTTCGACGAATGGAATATGCCGGTGGTTGACAAGATCACGATGCAGTCGTCGAATCCGAAAGTCTTCTTCGGTGGCGATGCCGCTTTCGGGCCGAAGAACATCATCTGGGCCGTCGCGCACGGTCACGATGCCGCGGTGTCGATCGACAAGCTGCTCAGTGGCGAGGATTTGCGCAAGCGGCCGGATCCCGGCGTGAGCCTGATCTCGCAGAAAATGGGCATCCACGAGTGGAGCTACGACAACGATATCACCAACGACGAGCGCTACGTCGTGCCGTGGCGGGAAAAAGAGAAAACGCTGAAAAGTATAAAACTCGAAGTCGAACTCGGTTTCGATCCGCAGGTCGCCTTCGCCGAAGCACAGCGTTGCCTGAACTGCGACGTGCAGACCGTGTTCAGCAAGGACGTTTGCATCGAATGCGATGCTTGTGTCGACATCTGTCCGATGGATTGCATCAGTTTCACCGGCAACGATGACGAATCACACCTGCGCACGCATCTGACCGCGCCCGCATTGAATCTCACCCAAGCACTGTATGTTTCCGACGCGCTGAAGACGGGCAGGGTGATGGTCAAGGACGAGGACGTGTGTCTGCACTGCGGCCTGTGCGCCGAACGCTGCCCGACTGGTGCCTGGGACATGCGCAAGTTTCTGCTCGAAATGACGCACGCGGGGCCGGGCTGCCACAAACATGCGGCGCAGAGGAGTGCGGCATGAGAGCAAGGTCCACAAGTCACCGGCTGGCTTCACCTCCCCCCTTGTGGGGGAGGTCGCTCTACCTCTTGCGTCTTCCGTATCTGTTGCAAACTGACCCGAGCCAACTGACGCAAGAGGTGGAGAGGGAGAGGGGATCGCCTGCGCAGCAGGCGCCGGCGGCACCTCACCCTCTCCCCAACCCCTCCCCCGTCAAGGGGGAGGGGCTAGAAGCCAAGCATCGCTTGGTGGGAGGAGTTGCCACATGAAGCCCATCGAAGCCGTCAACGACTTCGTCGTCAAATTCGCCAACGTCAATGGCTCGGGTTCGGCGTCGGCGAATGAATTATTCGCAAAATCCATCCTGCGCATGGGCGTGCCGGTCAGTCCGCGCAATATCTTTCCGTCGAACATCCAGGGTCTGCCAACCTGGTACGAAGTGCGCGTGACCGAGCGCGGCTGGCTTGGACGCCGCGGTGGTATCGACTTGATGGTGGCGATGAATCCGCAGACATGGGATGCGGATGTGAAGGAAATCGAGCCCGGCGGTTATCTGTTTTACGACAACACGCGGCCCTTGCCGGCATCGAAGTTTCGCGACGACATCAATGTCATCGGCATGCCGCTGACGGCGATCTGCAACCGCACCTATGCCGATGCGCGCCAGCGCCAGTTGTTCAAGAACATTATGTACATCGGCGCGCTGTCGCTGCTGCTCGGCATCGATCCGGCCGAAATCGAGAAATTGTTCGGTGAGCAATACAAAGGCAAGGAGAAGTTGCTCGACTCCAACGTCAAGGCGCTGCACCTCGGGCGTGACTATGCGCAAGAACATCTGCCCGGGGATTTCGGTCTGCACGTGAAACGGGCGAACGCGGTTGGCGATCGCATCTTCGTGGAGGGCAACGCTGCGGCGGCGCTCGGCTGCATCTACGGCGGCGCGACCGTATGCGCCTGGTATCCGATCACGCCGTCGTCGTCGCTGGCTGAGGCATTCCAGAAATACTGCATGAAGTACCGCGTCGATGCCGGAACGAATCCGGACGAGCCGGGCGCGAACAAGTTCGCCGTCGTCCAGGCCGAGGACGAGATTGCCTCGATCGGCATGGTCGTTGGCGCTGGCTGGAATGGCGCGCGTGCGTTCACGACGACATCGGGTCCGGGCATTTCGCTGATGAACGAATTCATCGGCCTGGCGTATTTCGCCGAGATTCCAGTGACGATCATCGATGTGCAGCGCGGCGGTCCGTCGACCGGCATGCCGACACGCACGCAGCAATCCGACGTGCTCGCCTGTGCCTATGCGTCGCATGGCGACACCAAGCATGTGCTGTTGTTTCCGGAAGATCCGCACGAATGCTTCGAGTTTTCCGCGCAGGCGCTGGATCTGGCCGATCGTTTGCAGACGCCGATTTTTGTTCTCACGGATCTCGATATCGGCATGAATCAGCGCCTGTGCGCGCCGTTTGCGTGGGACGATGCGCGCGAGCTCGATCGCGGCAAGGTGATGACGGCTGAGGAACTCGAAGCGGGCAAGGAATTCGGTCGCTACAAGGATGTCGATGGCGACGGTATTCCGTGGCGCACCTATCCGGCCACGCATCCCAAACGCGGCAGTTTTTTCACCCGCGGTACCAGCAAGAATCCGGAAGCACGCTATTCCGAGCGTGGTGACGATTACATCTACAACATGCAGCGGCTGCTGAAAAAATTCGACACGGCGAAAGCATTGGTGCCGCAGCCGGTGCCGCGTGAAGCGGCGCATAAAACTCGCCATGGCGCGATTTATTTCGGTTCGACCAGCCCGGCGATGAGTGAGGCGATCGCTGCGCTGGAAGCCGATGGACTGCATCTGGACACACTGCGTCTGCGTGCGTTTCCGTTTCCGGACATGGTTGCGGATTTCATCGCCGCGCACGACAAGGTCTTCGTTGTCGAGCAGAATCGCGACGCGCAGTTGCGCAGCCTGATCGTCAACGAGTTCGGCATAGATCCGGCGAAACTCGTGCCGGTACTGCACTACGACGGCACGCCGATCACGGCGCGCTTTATTGCGCGCAGTATCAGTGAAGAAATCCAGGCACGGAATGTCGTGCGCATCGATAGCGGCAAGACCGCCCGGGGACAGTCATGAATGAAGCGCAGCTCGTCAACACGATGGGGCAACTGGCCGGCATCCTGATTCTCGGCGCCAGCGTTGCGCTCTGGTTCAGTGCGCGCACGACGGCGTTGCTGATCGCCATGGTCGCACAAATCGTGGGCATGCTATGTCGTGTTGTCGTCACACTATCGCCGAGCTTGTACTCGCAGTTGGCACCGTTGCACTTGCTCTGGCCGTTGGCAGCGGGAGTGTTCGGTGCGGCCCTGCTATACCATGCTTTGCATGAAATACCCGCCACGCGCGCTCCGGCATCATCGGATTTGTCGTCATGACCTATATCGTCAAACCCAAGTTGCATCATCCGTCGCTCGCCTGCAACGCGGCGGGCTTTACCCGACGCAATTATGAGGGCGCCGTTTCCACACTATGCGCGGGCTGCGGCCACGACTCGATTTCCGCCGCGATCATCCAGGCCTGCTGGGAACTCGACATCGAGCCGCATCGCGTGGCGAAACTTTCCGGCATCGGTTGCAGCTCGAAAACGCCGACGTATTTCCTCGGCCAGTCGCACGGATTCAATACCGTGCACGGGCGCATGCCGTCGGTGCTGACCGGCGCGAATCTGGCCAACAAGGAACTTTTATACCTGGGCGTTTCCGGCGACGGCGATTCCGCGTCCATCGGCATCGGCCAGTTCGTGCACGCGATCCGGCGCGGCGTGAACATGGTTTACATCGTCGAGAACAACGGCGTGTATGGATTGACCAAGGGTCAGTTTTCGGCGACGGCCGATCTGGGCTCCAAATCCAAGAAAGGCGTGACCAACACCGACAACCCGCTGGACATGGTAGGGCTGGCATTGCAGCTTGGCGCCACCTTCGTCGCGCGCGGATTTTCCGGCGACAAGCCGCAACTGGTGCCGCTGATCAAGGCCGCGATCAAGCACAAGGGCGCGGCATTTCTTGATGTGATCAGTCCCTGCGTTGCATTCAACAACCATCCGGGCAGTACCAAGAGTTACGACTATGTGCGTGAGCACAACGAGGCCGCGAACCGGCTCGACTTCATCGACGGGCGCGAGGAAATCACGATCGACTATGCCGCCGGCGAGTTGATCGACGTGACCCAGCACGACGGCAACGTGATCCGCCTGCGCAAGCTCGCCGCGAATTACAGTCCGCACGATCGCGTCGCCGCGATGACGTATCTGCACGAACGCCAGGCCAAGGGCGAAGTCGTCACCGGCCTGCTTTATGTCGATGCCGATGCCGACGATCTGCACGGGCATTTCAATACGACGTCCACACCTTTGAATCGATTGACGGCGAAGGATTTGAATCCCGGCGCCGCGGCGCTGGCGAAGATCAACGCGGCGTTGCGCTGAACGCGGACGCGCTGCCGGTGGCAAAAGACTACGACCGCGCCTATTTCGATCGTTGGTATCGCGATTCGCGCCATGCGGTGACTTCGTCGCGCGTGCTGGCGCGCAAGGTGGCGCTGGCAGTTGCGGTCTGCGAATTTTATCTCGGCCGCGAAGTGCGCAACGTGCTTGATGTCGGCTGCGGCGAAGGCGTCTGGCGGCAAGCCTTGCGCAAGCTGCGTCCGCGCGTCGACTATCTGGGACTGGACAGCAGCGACTATGCGGTCGCGCGCTACGGGCGCTCGCGCAATATCCGCAAGGCGAGTTTCGGTCAGCTCGGCGAACTGCGTTTCGATTCCGGTTTCGATCTGATCGTGTGTTCCGATGTGCTGCATTACGTGCGTTCGGCGGAACTCAAGCGCGGCCTGCGTGGAATCGCGGAAATGCTCGACGGTGTCGCCTTCCTCGAACTATTCACCTCGCACGATGCGCCCGAAGGCGACAAGCACGGTTTTATCCCGCGCTCGCCGAAATGGTACTTGTCCACTTTTACGCAAGTTGGATTGATCGCCATCGGCTCGCAGTGCTATCTGGGTCCGAAACTCGAAGGCTGCGTGGCCGCGTTGGAAACACCCAGCAGGTGACAACACCTGTTCGCGGCTTGCCCCCATCCGGCTGCCGCCACCTTCCCCCGCAAGCGGGGGAAGGACTTGCAACGTGCGCGCCTCGCTTTTCCTTCCCTCGATAACGGGGGAAGGTGGCCGGGCTTAAATCAAGCATAAGGCGGAAGCGGATGCGTGCTGCCTTACGCCTTGCGCGCGTCGCGGCTGCCACGCCATGGCCGCGATTGCTTGTTGGCCGCAGCGTGCGGTTTGCTCGGCGCGTGCGAGTGCGGGCGGCGGGCGTGATTCGCATTGCGCGGCTTGCCGTTGGTCGGACGCGGAGCATCGAAATTCAGTGGACGGCTGGGCTCGTAGCCGGCGATATTTTCCAGCGCGATTTCCTGCTTGAGCAGACGCTTGATGTCGCGCAGCAAGCGGCCTTCTTCCGGCGCAACCAGCGAGATGGCCGAGCCTTCGGCGCCGGCGCGGCCGGTGCGGCCGATGCGGTGAATATAGTCTTCCGCAACCATCGGTAGATCGAAGTTGACAACGATCGGCAACTGGTCGATATCGAGGCCGCGCGCGGCGATATCGGTGGCGACCAAAATGGTGATTTTTCCATTTTTAAACTCTTTCAGAGCCTTGGTGCGGGCACCCTGGCTCTTGTTGCCGTGGATCGCGGCGGAGCGCAATCCGGATTGTTCGAGGAACTTGCACAGCTTGTCGGCACCGTGCTTGGTGCGGCTGAATACGAGGGTCTGACGGCGGCTGTCCTGACTGAGCAGATGCAGCAGCAGATCGCGTTTGCGTGCGGCATCGACCGGATGGACGGTGTGGGTCACCGTTGCTGCCACGCTGTTGCGCGCGGCCACCTGGATTTCTTCCGGGTCGCGCATGAACTGTGCCGCAAGTCGCTTGATCTCGTCGGCGAACGTAGCCGAGAACAGCATGGTCTGGCGCTGTTTCGGCAGCGAGCCGAGGATGCGCTTGATCGCGGGCAGGAAGCCCATGTCGAGCATGCGGTCGCCTTCGTCGAGCACCAGAATTTCGATGCCGGAAAGATCGACGTTGCGGCGTTCCATGTGATCCATTAGGCGGCCGGGCGTGGCGACGAGGATGTCGACGCCGCGGCGCAGAGTCTGCGTCTGCGGGCCCATGCCTACGCCGCCGAAGATCGCGGTGGTGCTCACGCGCAGATATTTGGCGTAGTCGCGCACGCTGTCGTGCACCTGGGCGGCAAGCTCGCGCGTCGGGGTAAGGATCAGCGCGCGTGGTCGGCGCGAGGCGCCTTGCGCACGCGATGCGGCGAACAGGCGTTCGAGCAGGGGCAGCGCGAACGCGGCCGTTTTGCCGGTGCCGGTCTGCGCGCCGGCGAGCAGGTCGCGGCCGGTCAGCGCGACCGGAATCGCGGCAGACTGGATCGGGGTGGGCGAGGTATAGCCTTGTTCGGCGAGTGCACGCAGCAAGGCGGGCGAAAGCCCGAGAGTATCGAATGACATTGTGGAAAACTCCAAAGTTATACAAGCCGCGATTGCGCAGCTTGCAAGGAAAAACCCGGAGCGTTCCCAGTGAACCGCGCCGCAGGCGAAAACGGAATCAGCCCGCAAAATTGCAGGGATTCTCGATGGGCGTCGTTACCGAGTGGAGCAGGGCGATTGACGCGAATGGATTTCGCGTTTGAATCGGCCGGAAGGGAAAAACGGAGGGCGACGCGGTGTTGCGGTGCGCATTGTAGCACGGATTCTTCGGCGCGCGCGCCGGCTGTGTTATTTTTCCGCACAGCGTCGGAGCATGGCCGCCCGGCCGTGGCGCAAGGAGTCGACGATGGCGTTTCTTTCCGCAGTACGCGAACTGGACAATCAGCAGCGACACGTTGTGCTGGCGAGCTTTCTCGGCTGGACGCTGGACGCGTTCGACTACTTCCTGCTGGTGTTCGTAATTCCCGAGATTGCGCACGATTTCAACGTCGGTCTGGAAGCGGTGTCGTTCTCGCTGATGCTGACCTTGGCGATGCGCCCGCTCGGCGCGTTTATTTTCGGACGTCTGGCGGATCGCTATGGCCGGCGTCCGGTGCTGATGTTCGATATCGTCCTGTTCGCGGTGCTGGAAGCCGCATCCGCCCTGGCGCCGTCGCTGACCGTATTGCTGATCGTGCGCGCGCTGTTCGGCATCGCGATGGGCGGTGAGTGGGGCATCGGCGCATCACTGGCGATGGAATCAATTCCGCCGAAGGCGCGCGGCCTGGTATCCGGCATCCTGCAGGAAGGCTATGCGACGGGTTATCTGATCGGCGCGCTGGCCTACTGGCTGCTGTTCGATCATATCGGTTGGCGCGGCATGTTCGCGCTCGGCATCGTGCCGGCGTTGCTGGTGCTGTACATCCGCCGCAAGGTGCCGGAATCGCCCGCATGGCAACGCACACACGACCGCGGTGCGCCGGTGCCGGGATTGCTGGAAACCATGCGTGGCCGCTGGGGATTGTTCGCTTATCTGGTCGTGCTGATGATGGCGTTCAACATGTTCAGTCACGGCTCGCAGGATCTGTATCCGACCTTCCTCAAGCAGCAGTTGCATTTCGATACCGCGACGGTCGGCAAGCTGACCATCGTGTTGAATCTCGGCGCCATCGTCGGCGGCTTGTTTTTTGGCGCGTGGTCCGAACGCATCGGTCGCCGTCGCGCCATCGCTGTCGCGGCCTTGCTGGCCTTGCCGATGATTCCGCTGTGGGCCTACGGCGGTTCGGTCGCGGCATGGATCACCCTGGAGTTACCGGCAATTTCGTCGTGGGTGCAATTCAGTCCGGTCGTGATGTTCGGTGTCGGCGTATTTCTGTTGCAGGTGATGGTGCAGGGCGCCTGGGGCATCGTGCCGGTGCATTTGAACGAGCTGTCGCCCGCGTCCGTGCGCGGCACCTTGCCGGGATTTGCCTACCAGGGCGGCAATCTGCTGGCGTCGATCACGGCGCCGCTGCTGACCTGGTTCGCGTTGCGGCATGGCGGCGACTTCGCTTATGCGATGGCGGGTTTCATCGCCGTGGTCGCGGTCGTGCTTGCCGTGCTGAGCCTGCTCGGGCCGGAAGCCAAGGGCGCGAGTTTCGTCACCAATGAGGACGAATCGGCAGCGACGCCCGTCGCGTAGCCCGCCGCGACTGGCGTCGTCGGCCGGATTCGTTCATTATATGAGAATCATTCCCATTCGCGTCGAGGCGGCAAATGAGCAAACACGTCCTGTGGATTGCGGCATTCGGTTTCCTGCTGTGCGGCGCCATGACCGTCATGGCCGCACCGCCACCGGCGACGGGCGATCAAGCCGAAATAGCCGCGTTGAAACAGCAATTGGCGGAGCTGAAAAAATCCGCCTACCACCCGGAACTCGGCGAGCAGATGCTGGGTATACAAATTCGTCATGCGCGGCTGTGGTTCGCCGGGCAGGCGCAAAACTGGAACCTGGCGGCGTTCGAGCTGCAGGAACTCAAGGAAGCGTTCGAGGCCGTGGTCGAACAGAATCCGGATAACGCCAACTTCCAGCCGCAGCGTCTGGCCGACATTCTGCCGGCGATGACGAACGGCCCGATTCGGCAATTGCGCGACGCCATCGATCACAACAGCAAGCCGGAATTCGACAAGGCCTACGACAGTCTTTCCGCGGGCTGCACCGGCTGCCACCATATCGCCGGCAATGATTTTCTGGTGATCCAGCGGCCGACCACGCCGCTGCTCGACAACCTGCGCACGGCGCCGCAGCCGGCGAAAAAGTAACGTTGTATACAACTACAGCGGCACGCGCTTGGCGCCGCTGTAATGTTCGCGCCAATAGATATTGTCGAGATAATCCAGCCGCACCGTGCCGCCCTCGTTCGGCGCGTGTACGAAACGACCCTTGCCAACATAGATGCCGACATGGCTCACACTTCGGCTGCGATAATGGAAGAACACGATATCGCCGGATTGCAGCTGGTCGCGTTCGACCTCGGGCGCGGCGATTCGGCTGATTTCCTCGGCGGTGCGCGGCAGGACGATGCCGGCGACGTCGCGGAACACGTAATCGACCAGGCCGCTACAATCGAAGCCACCCTTGGGCGTGTCGCCGCCATAGCGATACGGTGTGCCGACCAGGCCGATGGCGCGGAACAGAATATCGTTGGGGCCGACGTCGTGGCGCCCGCTCGGCGCGGTGAAACGCACGACCGGTTCGGGTTTCGGCTGCAACGTCCCGCAGGCAGCAAGCATTGCGGCGGCGGCGAGGATAGCCAGACGGCGTAGCGGTTCACGGTGTGCGTGCATTGCTGTCACGTTCGGACAAAGTTGCCGCGCTGTCAATCGTGCCCAAGAATGCGGCAAACGACGAAACCGGCTACCATGCGCCCCGGTTTTTCAAGGACACGCATATGCAGGCCGAAAAAGACAAAGTGGTGAGCTTTCATTATCGCCTCAGCGATGACGCCGACGCCGAAGTGGAGAACTCGCGCGCGCGCGCGCCGCTCGAGATTTTGTTCGGTCATGGCAACATCATTCCAGGACTCGAGCAGGCGATTGCTGGCCACGACGCGGGCGATCGCTTCGATGTCGTCGTGCCGCCCGAACAGGGCTATGGTCAGCGGCGCGAGGATTTCGTCCAGCGTGTGCCGAAAAAATATTTCCGCGATCCCGAACACCTGCAACCGGGAATGCCCACCGTACTCAGTACCCGGGACGGTCAGCGTTCCGTCATCGTGCTGAAAATCGGATCGAGCGTCGTCGACGTGGATCTGAATCATCCGATGGCGGGCAAGACCCTGCATTTCGCTATCGAAATCACCGATGTGCGCGAGGCGACACCGGAAGAGATTGCCCACAGGCATGTGCATGGCGCGGGTGGACACGACCACTGAACTGCAAAAAGACGAAAGGCCCGGTGTTACCCGGGCCTTTCCGGACTCCCCTTACGATTCGGATCAGGCGGCGACGCTGTTGACCACCAGCGTCAGTTTTGGACGCGCGGTCACGGCCGGCTGCGATGGTTGCGTGCGGGCCGGTTGAACGATGGCCGCGAGCAAGTTGTCCTGGGTTTCGGCGACGGCCCGCTCGAAATGGCTCAGGCGTTCTTCCGCTGCTGTGGACACAGACGCAGGAATTGCGCTGGCTTCCAGCAGTTGCCGCGCCAGGGCGCGATGATGTTCGCTGAAATCCGGATCGCGCACGGCTTCGTCCAATGCGCAGACCAGCGTTGCCAGCCAGCCGGACGTCGGCGAGCGCAGGGCCAGCAGCAATTCGTTGGTTGGAAGTTTCATGGTCGATCCCGTATTCCAGCCCGGCGATCTGCCGGCGGGGATAGTTATGCAGATTCGGTGCCAAGAATGGTGAAAGCCCGTACGCTTGCTTTCGAGGGCCGCAATCGCGCAGGCTTGGCGTAGAGGAAAAGCCATGCCGGATCGAAATTTTGCTGCCTTTCTGTGTATCGCCCATCGAGGTTCACCGCAAAAATTGTCGGAATCTGCCGTGATCGTTCACGGCAGCTTGGCGCAATGAGCCCGGCAAAGTCCGATGTACTGATTCTCGGCGGCGGCGTCATTGGTCTGGCCTGCGCGCTGTATCTGCTGCGCGCCGGACGCAGCGTGACCGTGATCGAGCAGGGCACAGCAGGTTGCGCCGCTTCGCACGGCAACTGTGGCACGATCACGCCCAGTCATGCCATGCCGCTGGCCATGCCGGGCACGATTGCACAAGCGCTGCGCTGGATGCTGAAACCCGATGCGCCGTTGCGCATCGCTCCGCGATTGGATTTCGGCTTGCTCGAATGGCTGCTGCAATTCGCGCATCGCTGCAACTGGCGCGATTTCAAGCGGATCACGGCGATCAAGGCGCAACTGCTGAGATTGTCGCGGCAGGCGCTGGAAGATTTGATCCGCAGCGAACATCTGGAGTGCGAATTCGAGACCACCGGTACGCTCAACGTCTATCGCGATGTGCGCGCCTTCGAACATTCGGCATGGTTGCCGCAGGTATTGCGCGAATCCGATATGCCGGTAGAAATTCTCGATGGTGTGGATTGCCGCGCGCGCGAACCGGCGCTGAATGAAAGCATTGTCGGCGGTTATTTCAATCCCCAGGACGCGCACCTGCGCCCGGATCGCTACGCGGCCGAACTGGCGCGTGCGGTCAAAAATAAAAGTGGAAAAATCCATGAATCCACAAAGGTAACTGGTTTCCGGATGGAAGGCGGCGCCATCGCCACGGTCGTGACGGATCAAGGCGAATTCAGCGGCCGTGACGTCGTACTTGCGTTGGGCTCATGGTCGCCGCTGCTCGCGCGCCAACTCGATCTGCGCATTCCGATCCAGCCGGGGAAAGGCTATTCGATCACTTATTCTCGTCCGCAGAAGTGTCCGCGTATTCCGCTGACGTTGAAAGAACGCGCGGTGTGCGTCACCGGTTGGGGTTCGGGCTACAGGCTGGGCAGCACGATGGAGTTTGCCGGATACGACGACAGTCTCAATCGCAAACGCCTGGACGCACTCAAGCGCGGCGCCGCCGAATATCTGGATGAACCCGAAGGCCCACAAATTATCGAGGAATGGTACGGTTGGCGGCCGATGACCTATGACGACCTGCCTATACTCGGACGTGCCGCGAACGTGCAGAATCTGATGCTGGCGACGGGGCATGGCATGCTCGGTGTAACCATGTCGGCGGCGACCGGCATGCTGGTGAGCGAAATGCTCTGCGGTCAGCCGCTGTCGCTGGATGCGGCCGCATACAGTCCGGCCCGATTCAATCTTTGAGGTAAGGCGATGTCGATACGCAGCATTGTAGCTTTTGCCGCAATTTCCATTTTTAGCAGCACGTGTATTGCGGCAACGGCGGACAAGCCGGACCCGCATCCGGCCACGCCGGTCGATTTCCAGTGGGGTGTGAAAATTCCGCTGCGCGATGGGGTAAAACTCGATGCGACGCTGTATCGCCCGCAGGGGCAAAAGGATTCGCTGCCGTGTGTATTCACGTTGACGCCATATATTTCGGCCAGCTATCACGACCGCGGCATGTATTTCGCCGCACACGGCTATGTTTTTCTTACTGTCGATGTCCGCGGTCGCGGCAATTCCGAAGGCGAGTTCGCGCCGCTGCTGCAGGAAGCGCGTGACGGCTACGATGTGGTCGAGTGGCTGGCGAAACAGCCGTATTGCGACGGCAAGATTTCGATGTGGGGCGGTTCCTACGCCGGCTACGACCAGTGGGCAACGGCCAAGGAATTCCCGCCGCATCTGGCGACCATCGTGCCGGTGGCGTCGCCGTTTGCGGGCGTGGATTTTCCTCGCCGCAACAATATCGCCTATCCCTACGACATGCAGTGGCTGTTGCTCACCGCCGGCCACGCCGGACAGGAAAAAATCTTCGGCGACGATGCCTTCTGGATCGCGAAGTTCAAGCAGTTCTATCTCGATCGCCGCGCGTTCCGCACCCTCGACGCGTTTATCGGTTATCCATCGCCGATTTTCCAGAACTGGATCGCACACCCGGCGGTGGATGCGTACTGGGATTCGTACAATCCGACGGCGGCGCAATTCGCAAAAATCGATTTGCCGATCCTGACCATCACCGGCCAATACGATGGCGACCAGCCCGGCGCGCTCACGTTCTATCGCGACGACATGGCGCATGCTCCCGCGGAGGCGAAGGCGCGCCATTATCTGATCATCGGGCCGTGGGATCACGCCGGCACGCGCACGCCGCAGGCCGACATGGGCGGACTGAAATTCGGCAAGGCCAGCTTGCTCGATCTGAACGACTTGCACCGGCAGTGGTACGACTGGACGATGAAATCCGGCGCCAAGCCGGCATTCCTGAAGGATCGCGTGGCGTATTACATGCTCGGCAGCGGCGCTGAAGATTGGTGCTATGCGCCCACACTTGAGGCGGTCACGTCCGAATCGCGGCCGCTGTATCTGGCTTCGTTCGATGGCCGCGCCAACGACGTGTTCGCGTCGGGCGCCTTGAATCCGGCCAAGTCCGGTAGCGCGAAACCCGACCGCTATGTCTACGATCCGCTGGATACGAGTTCGGCCAAGGTCGATGCGGTGGAAGTCCCGAACATGCTCACCGATCAGCGCTGGATTTTGCAGCAAAGTGGAAAAATCCTCATTTACCACACTGCACCGTTCCAGAAGGATCTCGATATCGCCGGATTTTTCAAGTTGTCCGTGTACATCGCGCTGGATCAGCCGGATACCGACTTCCATGCGATGGTCTACGAAATCCAGCCGGACGGCACGAACGTATTTTTGACCGACGACATGCTGCGCGCGCGCTACCGAGCCAGCGATCGAGCCGGCACCTTGGTGCCCAAGGGCAAGATCGAGCGCTACGACTTCGACCATTTCACCTTCGTCGCGCGCCGCCTTCAGGCCGGCAGCCGTTTGCGTCTGGTCATCGCGCCGATGAATTCGCTGTACAGCGAAAAGAATTACAACTCCGGCGGTGTGGTCGCCGACGCAACCGGCAAGGACGCGCGCGCCGTGAACGTCAGCCTGTACCACGATGCGCAACATCCCAGTGCGTTGTATGTTCCGATTGCTGCGGTGCCGGAAGCGAAGAAAAACTGAAGTGGAAACGTATACTTTGCATTGCGGTACCGCGCCGCTGTTCGTTTCACTGCCGCACGACGGCAGCGCGTTGCCTGATGACATCGCCGCGCGCATGACGCCCGCCGCGCGGCGCGTGCCGGATACCGACTGGCACGTCTCGCGTTTATACGCGTTCGCGCGTGAGCTCGGTGCATCGGTGATCGTGCCGAAGTATTCGCGCTATGTCGTGGACCTCAACCGTCCGCCGGACGACACCTCGCTGTATCCCGGCCAGAACACCACGGGACTTTGCCCACATGTACAGTTTTCCGGCGAGCCGGTTTACCTGCCGGGACAGGAACCGCCGCCGGAAGAAATCGCCAAACGGGTGGAATCGTACTGGCGGCCATACCACGATGCACTTGCAGAAGAAATCGCGCGGATCAAGTCCGTGCATGGCCGCGTCGTGCTGTGGGAAGGCCATTCCATCCGCAGCATCGTGCCGTTTCTGTTCGACGGGCGGCTGCCGGATTTCAACCTTGGCACCGTCGGCGGTGCGAGTTGTTCGCCGCAGTTGCAGCAACGGCTGACCGGCATTCTGGAAGCGCAGCACGAGTATACTTTTGTCGTAAACGGTCGTTTCAAGGGCGGCTATATCACGCGGCAATACGGCGATCCGGGCAACGGCATCGACGCCATTCAGCTCGAACTGGCGCAGTGCAATTATATGGATGAAGATTCGTTCTCGTACGACGAGACGAAGGCGCCAAGTCTGCATGCGTTGACTCGGCGACTGTTGGAAATCTGCATCTAGTTCTTCCCCTGTGATCCGCTGAATGTTGTGCCGATCATGCTGCACTTGCGCGATGATGAATTACTCACACTTCCTGCACGATTCACGCCCGAAAAAGCCCGACTTGACGAAGATCATTGCGCGCAGCACAACAGGGGGCGACGCATGTACCGATATCGAGCATTCCTTGCGATAGCGCTTTTGTTCATCGGCTTTTCCGTTTGCGCACAGACAGATGGGGCGATCCGGCTGATCGCCTTGGGCTACCAGCATGCCTGCGCTATCACGCAGTCGTCGGCGCTGTACTGCTGGGGCGGGAATAAATTCGGCCAGGTCGGCAATGGCAAGGCGAGCGCCGATGTTGCTGCACCGACATTGATCTTTCCCGATGGCGTGACCGCCGTGTCTACCGGTTGGGACGAAACGTGCGCGATCATGCGTGGCGCCTTGTGGTGCTGGGGCGATAACGCAAATGATCGGATCGGCGCGGGGCCGGGGCTAAATAAATACATCGACAAGCCGAGGATGATTTTCTCGAAAGACGTAACTTTCGTGACGATCTCGCGCGACTCCCCCCAGCTTGAGCACAGTTGTGCGATTGTCGCCGGCGCATTGCGCTGTTGGGGTTGGGCCTATGCCAACAAGCCGGTGGAAATCATCCATGCAGGCGTGACCGCGGTGGATTTGAACCCGAACGGCGATTGCGCAGTCGCGAATGGCGCGCTGGATTGCTGGACGGAGCAAGGGCTGCAATCGCCGGAATACCACATCGACATTCCGAAAACGGCGCCGACTGTAGTCATGCCCGCAGGTGTTACCGCTGTTGCGGTGGGCAACTTTCACCGCTGCGCCATCGTGCGCGGTGCGTTGTGGTGCCGGGGACAAAACAGTGCTGGAGAAATCGGCAACGGTGTGAAAGGCAGCTACGTCGACAAGCCGATTCGTGTCATCGATTCCGGCGTCACTGCGGTCGTGGTGACGAACGAGGCTTCACACACCTGCGCTATCGCGAACGGCGCGCTGCTGTGCTGGGGCCTCAACTTTCATGGATGGATCGACCCGGCGCATTACGAGATGAATCTGTTGCCGCCGAAAAGCCGCATCGGCCAACACGCCGGTCATGGCAAGCACGGCACTCTCGATAGTGCGTCGTCGCGCTACGATGTGCTGACGCCAAAAACGATGATCGCATCCGGAGTGACGGCAATCGCGGAAGGCGCAAACGGAAATTTGTGCGTCGTGGTCGACGCCAAACTGCGCTGTCGCGGTTTCCAGCGCAATCCGCAGTGGCTTGGTTGGCCGGATTTGTATACCGGCGGCTTGCCGTTCGACGTCGGGATCGGCGACATCGACGCCATCGGCCCAGACACCCCGGCGAGACTGGCAGCGCAGGAAACGCGCGCGTTGGACAGCCTCGTGCCGAAGGTGGCGAAGGCGTTGCAGGGCGCGCTGATTTCCGATGGACAAAATGTCTTCAAGGTCTTTCAGGTCGATGTGAAGGTGAACAAAGACCAACGTTTTCCGAAGATCGAACCACATATCGATGCGATTCCGCTCTATCGCATCCTTCACGATGGCGATGCGGTTCTGCCCGATGGGGACGGCGCGTTGGCCTTCCGTGCGGCGCTCGCGAAAGACGCGACTTGCGGAGACGCCAGCAATGTCGATGGCGACTATGCCGGGTATGCGTGGATGTCGGGCGGAGCCTATGGGCTCTACCTGCAAACCGGCGATTATTTCACCCGCCGAGGAGATGCCTTGCATGATCTGACGCCGTTGTCGCCGCTGCTTTTCAACGACTGGCCGGAGGGCGTCGCATTCTCGCGCAAAGCTGTACGTGCCACTGATGATGTATTTCGCAAATTCAATGCCTGCGCCGATGCGATTCAGCGAGAATGGTCGCAGCAGCCATTCTCGGCGATCAGCGTTGGCGCGGATTACGACACTTCGGCCAAGACGGCCGACGGCAGCAACACCGACGACGGCAACACAAATCTGTCTTGGGGAACCGCCGTCTCGCCGCGCATCGGCGGCGTGTGGTACAGCGATTCTGGAGGCACGGATAACCGCGTCATCGTGAAGCCGAAACGCTACGCCGAGCAGGCCGATTTCCACGTCGATGCCAGTACGGTCGGCATGATGCGCTGTGGCTGGGCGTGGTTGTCCAAGTGGAAGCAAGGCGAGACGCTGCCGTGGAAACTCGCGCGTAATGGCTCGCAATTCTCATTACCCGAATGGGTGCGCGACCAGATGGATGCTGAACTTCCGGTATTCCCCCGGTACACGTCAGAGGAGTTGCAGCGTGCGGCCGCGGCAATACCCGAATTTGCAGGGTTGAAAGATCCGGTTCAGGGTTGCAAGCCCGCCGTCTGGGGCGACAAATTCACGATCTACTATCGTTCGAGGCCGGTAGAACGCCTCTACGTCAAGGATCCGCGTACTCCTGATGCGGATTCCGGTGAGCCGCCGAATCCGGCGTTGCGTCTGGCCAGTTATGCGGGCGTCGGGGTACTTCCGAAGTATGCGGTATCCAAACCGTGGCCGGGCGATCCGTCGCGCACCATCGTTGCATTGGCGCTACCTGAAGAAAGCGCCGGTAACGCGGACAACGAAGACGCGCAATCTTTCGCTCTCGAACTGCTGGTGATGAAAACCGGCAGCGGCGAAGTCATTCAGCGCTATCACGAAGACAACGCCTTTGCCTCCGACGCTTTCGAGTTCGATGGCATTGCTCTGGACACCGCCGATTACGCCGTGAAGTCGAGCATTCGCGCGATCGGCGTGCGTGCCAGTTACGATCACAGCGGTGCCTCCAGTGCCGATCAAACGACGCTGCGATTATTTCTTCCCAAGGGCCGCAGCCTGAAGTCCTTGCTCGCGCCGCTGGTAGTGTCGTCCGACAGCGGAGAGGGACAGTCGGATTGCAGCAGCGACAGTTCGCGGAGCGTGAGCACTGTCGCAATCGGCAAGACATTTACGCACGGCTACGCCGACTTGATCGTGCGCGAGAATACGACCTCAAGCAAAACGGAGAACTGCAAGGAAACGCATTCCGCATCGACGAAGGTGTGGACTCTTCGTTTTGACGGCCGCCAGTATCCGGTGCCGCCGGACTTGGCGCGGTAACGCGGGCGAGTCGAATCACGCCTCAAGCGACGCCAAATCGCCCTTCGTCTCCAGCCACTCCCTGCGGACACAGGCGCCTTGGCAATGTTTGAGGAAACAGCATAAGACATCCCGGCAGTATGTGATTCGGTGTGCTTGTGCTGGTTATCAGGGATTTGATACTGTGCGCGCCCGCGACTGTGGAGGGTGCAGTCGGGATCGGCGGAAAAATTGGCAATGACAACATTCGGCGGCAATACGCGCCAAGGCTATCGTTGTGCGGCAATTTCAGTAAAGTATAAAAAGCAAGAAAGCAATACATAACGCGGTTCAACATTTTTAGGGAAATTCACCATGCTCCGACTGCTGCGCAACGGTTTGTTCGTCCTTGCCTGTTTGTTGATACAGACGCTGTTCGTTCACGGCGTACACGCCCAGAGCAACACTATCGGCTTTCCGTCCTCCACGCAGTGTCCAACCACGGCGCCGTCACTCAAGAGCGGCACGAATCCCGGGTTTCCGGGTTCGTGGTGGAATCCGAGCCGCTACGGCACCGGTTGGGATGTCTATTTCAGCGGCAACCCGAACCAGCTCGTCATGTTCTGGCTGACGTACAACGCTAATCATCAGCCTGTATGGTTGTTCAATGGTGGCAACACCACGCTGCAAACGGCGGCCAACGGCGCCAAGGAATTCTGGTCGCCGTTGTATCAGGTGAACCAGGTCTTGGGGACGACCAATACGACGACAGCGCAAGTGGGGCAGGTGGCGATCGTGTTCGTGCCCGGTTCGACGACGGTGGCGGCGATTCGTTGGCAATGGAATTCCGTATCGCCGACGGCCCATTACGACGAGTGCATCTACGATTTCTTTCACGGCGCGGCACCGGCAACAGTCGTCGGAAGTGCCGCGGTCAACGAAAGTTATACAGGTAGCTGGTACAACCCGAACCAAGCCGGTTGGGGTCTGGATGTCAGCGTCGGTACCTACGCAAATGGCAACACGTACGAGATCGACAACGCTCTGCTCTACGACAAGTCGGGTAATCCGGTCTGGTTGGAGGGCTCGATGGCAAACCCGACAACGACCGCGACGACCGCCACGCTGGCTTACAACACTGCCAATTATGCGGTGAACACTGCCTGCAGCAAGAGTAACTGCGTCACCTCCAAAGCCGGTGGCTCGGTAACGCGCAATTTCATCAGCAGCCAGAGCGGCTATGCAACGATCGCCACCAGTGTAACAACGCCCGATATGGTGACTTGGCCGAATTCGCCCTACTCGACGGGCTCGGTGAACATTGTCAAACTCACCGATTACGACTTGGTAGCGGTGGATCAAACCAACTGCCAGGTGTCTCCGGGGCAGACGTGTCCGGTGGCCGTCTCGTGGTCCAGTCATCTGTCCACCGCACTGGTCTACCGACGTTATCTGAACACGGGCATTCTGTCCGCGACGCCCATCGCCAGCACCGCCAACGGCCAGTACACCGACAATCTGGCGGCCGGTGCGGATGTGCAGTACGAAATGCACAACGGCGCCGCCACCGCGGCCTTGCTGTACACCTCAGCCGAGGTGAAGGTAACGCAAGGTGCAGGTTTGGCACCTTTGCCTTCGCCGGTCGCCGATAGTTTACCCGCCTCCGATGCCTCGACAGGAACAATGGCGGGTCAAGCCGGCACCAGTGGCGGTGCGGCGACGTATACGGTGCCGATCGTGGTGCCGCCGGGCCGCGCCGGCATGCAGCCGTCGTTGTCTCTCAATTACAACAGTCGCAGCGGCAATGGTGTGATGGGCTTGGGCTGGTCAATTTCGGGTCTGAGTTCCATTCACCGTTGCCCGCAAACACCGGAACAGGACGGCCAGACACTGGGCGTGGCGTACACCGACAACGATCGACTGTGCTTGGACGGACAACGCCTGGTAACGGTTTCCGGTTCGTATGGCCAGTCCGGCGCGCACTACCGGACCGAGGTGGACAGCTATGCCGACATCATCCAATACGGTGCCGATCTGCAAAGCGGTTCGACGTACTTCGTTGTGCAGGAGCGCGATGGCCGACTGTTGACCTACGGCCAACTGTCAAGCGCACAGGTCGCGCCCAGCAACGGTCCGGTCGATGCATCAGGGAGACCGATTCCTCTGAGTTGGCTTGTACAGCAGATCCAGGACCGCGTCGGCAACAACGAAGTCTACGCATATACCAACGAAGGGTACGGCGAAGTGCTGTTGTCCACGGTGACGTACACCGGCTTCGGCACGACGGCGGGCAACCGCACGGTGACCTTCGCCTACCAGCCGCGCACCAACATCAGCGACGTTAATGATGTGTCGTCGAGCTACCTGGCCGGCGGTCTGACGATGCAGACGCAGGCTCTGGCCTCGGTAACGACGGCGGTGGCCGGCAGCACGGTGCGCATATACACGCCGAGCTACGCGGCAGCAAAATACAGTGGTCGATTGACCATGACCTCGATGCAGGAGTGCGGGGGGGGGACGTGCCATCCAGCGACCCAGTTCAGATACAACGATGGCGCGCTGGATTATTCCTTTGGCACCCTGAACCCGATCAACCAAACTCTGTCGGGGTTGGGTGTGCAGACGACGAGTGTCACGCCGATCGCGGATCTCGATGGCGATGGGGTGCGTGAGTATGCCGTCACGGCATCGAAGCAAACCGATGACGTGCTGTATACATACCTCGCCCAGATTTTCGCGAACAGTGCGGTGCAAAGCGTGGTGGACCTCACGGGCACGCCGTTCGAGAATTCGCTGCAGTTTTATACCGACGTGGATGGCGATGGCCGCGCCAAGCTCATCTTGCTCCCACAGTTGCCCCCCGGTACGACGACTCCGGTAAGCGGTGTCGTGTCATTTGGCGTCTGGAATGGTCCGCGCGGTGTGCCGGCGTCCGCCTTGGTGCCGGCTTCGGGCAGCCCGGCGCAAAATTTTGCCGCACTGTTCACGACCGTGAGTTCGAATATCCCGGTCACTTCCGGCGACCAGGTTTACGCCGCCGACATGAATGGTGATGGCAAGATGGACATTGTTGTCGTGCACGCCGATCCATACTGCAATCAGGAACCCTACGCCACCGGCACGGGCACTGGCGTCTTCGTCTATCTCAACGCCATGACCGGCCCGTTAACCGCTGGGCAGACCGCGATGTTTACACCGTCGCCCGTACAGCCGCTGGGGCTGGGATCGCTACCACAGCCGTCGGGATTGCTATTTTGCCTGAACAAGACTGACACGGATCCGACTACTGGGGCGACCGGTTTGGCCTATCAAACGATCGACCACATCGCGGATTTCAACGGCGATGGGCTTCCGGATTTTTACATCACCTATACGGTCAGTCTCCAGGCCGGCAACGGCAGTTCGACGCAATTCGATAGCATCCGCGAGACCAATGTCGCGCCCGGTGGTACGTTAAGCGTGACCTCGAAAGGCTGTACAGATATCGGTCTGACGACCACGCAGTGCCTGTATTCCCAAACCCCTGGCACGACCACGGTGGTCCACTGGATGGATGTCAACGGCGACGGTCTTGAAGATTTCGTGCAAGCCGGGCTCGGAGGCACCTGGCAGGGCACTTGGCATGTGAATCTCAATCACGGCGGAACTCTCGGTGCAACGATAGATACCGGAAGCAGCGCCGGATTGGACACCACGTACAACAATCAAGGGTTCCGTTACGCCGGCAAGACGCCGATGATGGATGTGGATGGTGACGGCAAGCCCGATTTGCTGACGCCGTCGGTGACGAAGGGATTTGCGCTGAAGATGTGCACCATGACGAAAGTGGCGCCGCTGGCATCAGGCGATTGTGCCACCGGAACCATTGCCGCATCGCCAAGCGGAGTTGTGCCTGCGGTTGCAGGAAACGGCCAATGTGTGGCGTATGCATGTCCTGAGGAACCCGGTTCAACGGTCTCCAGCATGCCGAAAAATGGCGACACCCAAGTCGGTTATTCCTATGCATGGAATGATGAGCAAAGCGCCACGCATCCAGCCGCGGGCCTGTATACGTCGCAAAACTTTGCGGGCGCACAAAACGATTTCAGTGCCTACCACCTGGACATGCTCAAGTTTGTCCAGACCGGCGCGGCCGCTTTCACGGTGCAGACGATTCCGACAACCCTCGTATCCAGTTTGAACAACGGCGGGTCCGGTGGAACCGCCGACGATGTCAGCGGTAACGGTCTGGTGAGCCTCTTGACACCGATCGGTTGCCCCGCTCACGCGGTGAGCATCTCCACCTCACAAGGCGGAGGCACTCTTTATTATGGTGCCTGCGGGGTGGTCGGTGATGGAACGCACGGTCCGGCGACCATGCCCGACGGAACGGCCACCTCTACCTTCGAGCCGAAATTCATCGCCGGCAGCCCGCCAACCATCAACACCACGTCGATCCTGTACGGCAATCTGAACCAGGGTGTGGTCCGCACTAGCGCCATCGCGCAAAGTGCGCGTACCGAAGGGATGCCCGCCGGTGCGTATCTGGGTCCTATCTTCCCCGGTTTGCTCAATAGCGTGGTCGACGGCTTGGGCGACTCCGCGGGATGGGGCTATGGATCGCTCGCCTTGGGAATGACGATCTGCCGTGATGGCATTCCGGGGTACAGCATCGGGCCGGTCACGAATACGGCGACGTGTCAGGTAACGGGAACAGGTGGCCTCGTCGATCATCGGAACTACTACTTCAGCAGTTCCATGCCGGTCGTCATGGGCATGGTGCAAAGCAATGGTATCGGCGGGTTGACCGGTGCCCGCAGCGCGATCTACGGCTACAACCAGGCGATGTACAACCACTATGGACGTGGCTTTGAAGGGTTCAATCAAATCATCGCCGAGAGCGGTAATGCGAGTGAAAATCGTCAGACGACCACGATTACCACCTATAACCAGGAATTTCCGCTGATCGGCAAGGTGGCCTGCGTGCATACACTCGTCCCCGGCTCGGGCACGACCAACTCCGTGCAGTGTCTGGGCGCGACGACACAAGCAAAAGGCCAGGTGGTTCGAGCTGAAACCGATAACTACCAGTGCGCCACCGACACCAACGGTGCGCTCAGCGGGTTTGGAACCTGTCCGCAGGGCAATACCCTGACGCCATTGCCGACCGGCACGGTCGCGTTCCAGCCGGTGCTGTCATCGCAGGCGGTGCTGCAATCGGATCTGAACTCAGGCGGCGCGGTTAGCCACGCCGATACGACCGATACCTGGGACAACTACGGCAACCTGACCAATCAAACGGTGACGCGCGGCGACGATGCGACCGGCGGCCAGTTCGTCTTCAGCGCCACTACGCAGACCAGTAACCTCTTCGATCCGCCGAACACCGGCACGTGGTGGGTGAACGAGCTTCAGACCAGCACGGTGACCAGCAGCATGGTCTACGCTTCCGGCCACACGCCGCCGTCCGGCGCCGGGCCGCTGACGCAAACGCTGACGACGGGCTACACCTGGAACGCGGACCGCACGCCGGCGACGAAGACGGTGCAGGCCGGCGCCGCGAATCAGCAATCGACGACGACGTACGCGTATCCGGCAATGAGTTACGGATTACCGAGTTCCGTGATGGCAAACGCCCCCGAGCTGACTCCGCCGCTCAGCCCCACGCGCACGATGAGCTATACCTATACCAGCGACGGTTATTTCGTGTTGACTACGACCAATGCGAAAAACCAGGCCACGACGACGACCCACGAAACCAACGATGGCCAAGTGCTGACGGCCACCGATCCGAATGGCGTCCAGGTGGTGACGACGTACGATCCCTTCGGCCGCGCTACGCAAATCCGGCACTTCGGCGGTACCGGTACATTCGAGTCGCCGGTGCAAATTGCCTATACCCGCTGCGCCGGCAGTTGCGCCGGCGGTTATGCCGAGGACGGCAACGAGGCCAACGCCGCGTATCGCGTCACCACGGTGCAGGCCGGGTATCCGACGCAAGTGGCGTGGTACGACCTGCTGGGGAGGCCGATCAAGACGGCTGCGCGCGGCTATACCGGCACGTTCGTGGAGACGCGCACCGATTACGACGACATGGGTACGGTGGCGGAGAAGTTCGCGCCGTTCTATTCTGGCTCGGCGCAGTACTTCACCGCGTGGCTGTACGACGCACTGAACCGGCCGACGGTGAAGACGTCTCCGGCCAGCGAGATGGATCCGACGCACGGCAACTTCGTGACGGACTATTCCTACAGTGGCCGCACCACGGCCATCGTGACCCACGCGGCGAACGTGACCTGCCCGGGCACGGCGAGCAATCTGTGCATGACGATGAGCCGCAGCCAGAACGCGCTGGGCCAGTACATGCAGACGACGGACGCCAGGGGCGGGGCGACGAACTATTGGACGGAACCCTTTGGCCACGTAATGGCGATGGAAGATGCGGAAGGCAATTACACGACGGCGCAGTACAACGCCTTGGGCCAGCGCACGCAGAGCAGCGATCCGGACCAGGGTACGTGGAACTTCACGTACGATGCGTTCGGGGAACTGCTGACGCAGACCGACGCACGCGGCGTGGCGACTACCGTCACTAGCCGCGATGCACTGGGCCGCACGACGCAACAGCAGCAGGTGCCACCCAGTCCGTTGCCGCCGGGTCTGGCGAACGAGAGTGTGCAGGACACCTGGATTTTCGATCCGGTCAACGGCATAGGCGAGCTGTACAACACGGTGCGGCGGCGTGGGACGAACACGACACCGGGCAGCAATCCGGTGACGTGGAGCGAAACCTACGGCTACGACACCGATGCACGTCCGAGCACGATCACGACGACGATCTCGGAAGGCACGCCGGTAACGTTGAACAGCGCGATGGGTTACGACGCGAACGGCCGCCCGAGCACGCACACCTACCCGAGCGGTCTGGTGGTGCAGACCATGTATGGACCGTACGGTCATGCCGGCGCGATCGCCAACGGCACGAGCGGAGCCATCTGGTACGAGACCACGGCGGAAGATGCCTGGGGCAAGGTCACAAACGAAAGCTATGTCGATGGCACCACGGGTACCATCGTCGATTATCAGAGTACCGGTCAGGAGCACACGGCCAGTTGGAGCCTTGGGGCCGGCACGGTCGACAGTCTGACCTACACTTACGACAGTTTCGGCAACGTGACCAAGCAGACACGCAGTGCAGGCGCCAGCACGAACACGGAGACCTATGGTTTTGATGTACTGCAGCGGCTGACGACGGCCACCCGTGCGGTGGGGGCACCGGTGAGCTACGGCTATTCGGCGAGCGGCAATCTGCTGAGTAAGAGCGACTTTGCGAGCAGCTATACCTACGGCAGCGTCGGCAGTAGCACCCATTGCGGTCCGCACGCGGCGATTGCGGCTGGAGGCTATACCTACAGGTGCGACAAGAACGGCAACGTGGATCAGTCGAGTCTGGGTGCGTTGGCAATAACCTACGATGCGGACAATCATCCGCGCACGGCCAGCCGCAACGGCAGCAGCGACACGTGGGCGTACGACGCGAAGGGCGCCATCGACTACCAGACGGCAGGCAGCGGCGTGCGCTACTTCGGGCCGGGCGGGTACGAACAGGTGGGCAGCACGGACATTCACGAACTGGGTCCGATCGTCGTCACCCAGAACGGCAGCACTACCACGATCACGAGCGCCCTGCGCGACCGCCTGGGTTCGACCATCGACACGATCGATGCGGGCACGCCGGTGTTCGCCAACACGCGGGCGTTCGATGCCTTCGGGGCCACCCGCAACGGCGACCTGAGCAATCGCACCAACGGCACGCTGAACCTGGCCGACACCATCCACGGGTTCACGAAACACGAGCACGCGGACGACGTGTGGCTGATCCACATGGGCGGGCGCATCTACGACTACAACCTGGGACGCTTCCTGTCCGTCGATCCGCTCGTCGGCAATGCGCTCAGTTCACAGAGCCTGAATCCTTACAGCTACATCGCCAACAATCCGTTGTCGGGCAAAGACCCGACGGGCTACACGGCGTGCAGCGAGGTCAGCTCCGACAGCACAAATACGTCGGGCTCTTGCGACGTCAGCGGATCGAACGGCAAGACCACGTCGATCAATTATTCCTTCAATGGTAATGGCGACGTAGGAATCAGCCGTAGTGCAAGTGCGGCCAGTGCCGCCGTCAGTATCGGCGTGTTGGCGGGCAACGGCGCGGACAAAATGGGGCCGTCCGGCGCTTCATCCAAACCGAATAGCGGTGCTGCTTCCGATATCGGTGCGATGGCGCAGACAGCTGGACAACAAGCATTGTCCATCGGCACCAACGCCGTGCGGGGGATGTTCCCGGAGAACGCGGCGCTGTCCGATCAAGCGGGATCGGGGCAGTCTTACAGCAACGATGCCGGCGGCGCATTCGTGGGCGCGTACAACAGTCTTGCGCGAGCGGCAAACGGAGTCAGTTCGTTAGGGTGGCTTGCTGCCAGTCAAGGTCAGTATGCCGGGCCGGGAGACTTTTTCCCGACGTTCGCGGTGCCGCCCGAAATGCAGCGTGGCGCGGCGTTTGGCGAAGGCATAACTTTCGCCGCGACACTCTTCGGCGCACCCGAGCAATTGGGCGCCAAAGGGGCAGAAGAGATAGGCGAGCTTGGTTCTGGAAAAGCCTTGATGTCGTACTACCCGCCTAACAATGGCTTTGCAGAAGCACCGGGGCAGTTCATGCTTTTGCGAGGAACGACGGTGGATCGGTATGGTGGCACAGGAGGCAGTTTCCTATCGCCACAAGGTACACCGCCCTGGGCTCGTGCGCTGCCTTATGGCGCTGAAGAACGAGGTCTCAGAAGTTTCGAGGTACTTAAACCATTCGATGTTTCGGCTGGCCGAACATCTCCTTGGTTCGGTCAGATGGGTGGCGGCATCCAGTACGACTTGGGCAGGCGTACTGTGAATGACCTAATCAGCGGTGGCTACTTGAGAGAAACGCCATGACAGAGAATATTCCAGTCGCCAGACGGCATTATTTGAGCTTCGACGCTAAGTCTGGGTTTCCTGCTGGATCGAACCTGTATTACGAGTGCAAGCGCTGCGGTGACGTGGTTCCGTCTCGACCTGCCGATAGCACGCATTGTACGTGTCGGAACATCATGATTGATGTGGACTATGGCCGATTCTCGGTGGACGATGCGATGCAAATTCGACTTTTTGAAGCCACATCTTAGATTGCAAAGCCCGGCCCTGCACCGGGCTTTTTGTTGCGCGTGAAGTTCTTTCCTTAGCCGCTTGCTGTCGATCTATTCCGCTCTGGACACGAACGCATCGATGGTGCGCAGCAAGGCTTCCTGATCGCGCTTGGGAAGTTGCTCGATCGCTTGCAGGCGGCGATTGAGGCGGCGGTTCTGGATGCCCTTGGTGGACGCCACGGCATTGTCCAGGCCGAGTAATTCGTCGGCGCTGACCTTGAGCACGCCGGCGAGTTCGGCGACCACATCGGCCGGCAGACGGATGACGTCGTTCTCGTAATCCGACACGACGGGCTGACTCACGCCCAGGTGTTCGGCCAGTTCCTTTTGCGTCATGCCGCGATCTTTGCGCAGGTGCGCGATGCGTGCACCGATCTTGATTGTTTCCAGCTTGGCCAAGGCCGTCTCTCCGAGCAGTGCGTGATGGCTCGGGATAGTAAATGCGGTTTTGGCGAGGTCGGGATTTGACATGCGGGGTACCTGTTCGGCAGTATAGGCGTTGCCTATATTCTTGAGCAAGCCAATTTTGCCCTGCTGCGGGTGCGTAAATCTTGCTCGGGGGCCTTGACAGGTTTTTTGAAGGAGACGCCGATGGCCCGCATTGCCGATCAAGAACTCGACCGCTTGAAGTCCGAAGTCTCGCTGGCGCGGCTGATTGAGGCGGCGGGCTACACGCTGGTCAAACAGGGCAAAGACTTGGCGATGCGTTGCCCGTTCCATGCCGGCGACGACACGCCGAGTTTTATCGTGACGCCTTCCAAGAACGTGTGGCACTGCTTCGGCTGCCAGAGCGGCGGTTCGGTGATCGACTGGGTGATGCGGCGCGAGGGCGTGAGTTTCCGGCATGCGGTGGAACTGTTGCGCGAAGGTGCGGTGACGCCGGCGTCGGCGGTGCCGGTGAAGCAATCCACCGTGCCGAAGCTGGCGGCGCCGGTGGCGTTCGACGCGGACGATGCGGCGTTGCTGACGCAGGTGATCGACTACTACCACACGACGCTCACGCAAAGCGCGGAAGGATGGGCGTTCCTGACGGCGCGGGGTCTGACCCACCCGGAGCTGATCGACACGTTTCGGCTCGGGCTGGCCAATCGCACGCTCGGGTTGCGCCTGCCGGAGAAGAACCGGCTGGCAGGTGCCGACATTCGCGGACGCTTGCAGCGCCTCGGCATTTATCGCGAGAACGGCCGCGAACACTTCAATGGGTGTTTGGTCATTCCCGTGGCCGATGCGGCGGGCGCGATTGCCGAAGTGTACGGGCGCAAGGTGACGCCGGATCACCTGGTGCGAGCGGGCGCGCCCAAACACCTGTACCTGCCCGGCCCGCATCGCGGCGTGTTCAACCTCGCCGGTTGGAAAGGTTCGCCCGAAGTGATCCTGTGCGAAGCCTTGCTCGATGCGCTGACGTTCTGGTGCGCGGGCTATCGACACGTCACGAGTGCGTTCGGCGTGTCCGGCTTTACGGATGAACTGCTCGCCGCCCTGATCGCGAACGGCACGCAGCGCGTGCTGATCGCCTATGACCGGGACGAGGCCGGTGACACGGCGGCAGCCAAGCTCGCGCCGATGCTGGCGCAACACGGCATCGCCGCGTATCGCGTGGGGTTCCCGAAGGGCATGGATGCGAACGCCTACGCGTGCAAAGTCGGCCCGCCGGAAAAGGCCCTCGGTGTGGCGCTGCGCAGCGCGGCGCCGATGGAAGTATACAAAACACCATTGCCTTCTTTGACGCAGGTGAACGAGGATGCGGACGCGAACGCTGGACATGGGGACGGTGGGCTTGCACTGGATGGCGCAACTGTGGCGTGCGTTGCCGACGGGGACGCGGAGCAAGGCGCGCTGGAAGGCGATCCTGAGCGAGGACGCGCTGGTGCTGACGCGATTGCTGCTGCGCGTGGCGCAAGCCGGCGCACGGGCATCGGCGATGGAGCACGGTCTGCTTTACGATCGGTTCCTGGACGTGCAGTTCCATCTGGAAATGGCGGCCGCCGGGAAGGCGTTGTCGGCGGCGACGGTGAGGGCGCTGATCGCCCGGGCCGAGACGACGTGGATGAAAGCGTCGATGGCGCCGCCACGCCGGCGCCAACGGTAAGGCCGGAGCCGTGCTCGCCGGCACCGGCGCCGGCCGTGGACATCGAGGCGCAGGTGCGCGATCACGATGTCGTGATGACGTTCGGCGATCGGCGCTACCGCATCCGCGGCCTGGAAAAGAATCTGGCCTTTGACGTGCTGCGCGTGAACGTGCTGGCGAGCAATGCGCGCGGGATGCACGTCGATACCTTCGACGTGTACCAAGCCAAGGCCCGCGCGATCTTCGTCAAGCAGACGCATGTGGAGCTTGGCGTGGAAGAAGCCGTCATTGCGCGGGATCTGGGCCAAGTGCTATTGAAACTGGAAATCCTCCAGGACGAGAAAATCCAAGTCGCCACGGCGCCCAAGACACCGGCTGCACCCCCGCTGTCCGAGAGCGACACGGCGCAGGCCTTGGCGTTGTTGCGCGATCCGAAGTTGATTGAACGTATCGCCACCGACGTGGAAGCGCTCGGCGTGGTCGGGGAAAGCGCCAATGCGCTGGTGAGTTACCTGGCCTGCGTGTCGCGCAAGCTCGACAAGCCCTTGGCCATTCTGATCCAGAGCACCAGCGCGGCGGGCAAGTCCACCTTGATGGACGCGCTGTTGAGCCTGATGCCGGAAGCCGAACGGGTGCACTACTCGGCGATGACCGGACAGAGTTTGTTCTATCTGGGCGAACAGGCGATGAAGCACAAGATTCTTGCCATTGCCGAGGAAGAAGGCGTGCGTCAGGCCGCGTATGCGTTGAAGCTGTTGCAGAGCCAGGGCGAACTCACCATTGCCTCGACCGGCAAAGACCCCACGACCGGCCAGCTCGTCACGCAGGAGTATCGCGTCGAGGGGCCGGTGATGCTGTTCCTCACCACCACGGCCATCGACATCGACGAAGAACTCCTGAACCGCTGTCTGGTGCTCACGATCGACGAGACGCGCGAGCAGACCGAAGCGATCCATCGCCGGCAGCGGGCGGCGCGCACGCTCGACGGCTTGCTCGCCGGTGCGCATAGCGAAGCGGTGCGGCGCGTGCATCGGGCGGCGCAGACCTTGTTGCGACCGCTGGCGGTCGTGAACCCCTATGCGCAGGCGCTGACGTTCCGCACGGAGTCCACGCGGTTGCGCCGCGATCATGCGAAGTACCTGACGCTGATCGATGCCATCGCCTTGCTGCACCAGCACCAGCGCGACGTGTGCTGCGTCGTCCACGCCGGCAAAACGCTCGAGTACATCGAAGCGACCCTGACCGATATCGCGCTCGCCAATCGGCTGGCGCATGACGTGCTCGGCCGCTCGCTGGACGAGTTGCCGCCGCAGACGCGGCGAACCTTGAGCGTGCTCGATGCGCTGGTGCGTGAGCGCAGCGCCACGCACGCGCTCGCACGCAGCGACGTGCGCTTTACCCGGCGCGAGGTACGCACGGCGACCGGCATGGCCGACACCCAAGTACGCATCCACCTGGAACGGCTGGTGGAATTGGACTACGTGTTGCCGCATGCGGGCCGCAACGGGGCGCGCTTCGTCTACGAGCTGTTGTTCGACGGCGATGCGGACAGCGATGCGGTGCAGGCGATCGGTCTGGCCGATGTGGCCGCCTTATCTACGGCGCCAACCTCGCGGGGTGAAAACCCCGACCTTGCGGGGGGCTTGCGGGCCGCTCGCGGTGGGCTTGCGGCCACCTCGCGGGGTGAACAAATCCCTGTGCACGCGAGCGCGGAGGCGGCTTTACCCTTAGTTGCTGCTCTGGCTCCGCAAACCGCACTTCTGAAGCCGCGCGCCAAGTCGCATCGTAACGGTAGCGCTGTCGCAGGCGCATGACGCGGCTCGAACACGCGCTGGCGCAGTGGCTCGAAGCGCTCACGGTGCGCGCCTTGAGTCCATCCACGATCGCGATGCGCCGCCGCTGCGTGACCGTGTTCATCGCCTGGTGCGCCGAGCGCGGCATCGACGCGCCGGGCGCGGTCACGCGCAACATGATCGAGCGTTATCAGCGCCACTTGTTCTACTATCGCCTGCCGGATCGTTCGGCCAACCGTAAGCGCGATGCCGGTCTGCCGCTGAGCTTGCGCACGCAGCACCTGTACCTGTCGGCGCTGACGCTGTTCTTCGGCTGGCTCACGCGGCAGCGCTGGATCGCCGCCAATCCGGCGACGGAGCTGGACTTGCCGCGCTCGCCGCGCCACTTGCCGCGCATCCCGCTGACGCTCGCGGAAGTCGCCGCCGTGCTGGCGCAAACGAGCGCACACGGCGAGTTGGGCGTGCGCGATCGCGCGATCATGGAAACCTTCTACGCCACCGGCATCCGCAGCATGGAGCTGGCGCACCTGACGCTCTACGACGTGGACACGCGCAACCGCACGCTGCTGGTGCGCGAAGGCAAAGGCGGCAAGGATCGGCTGCTGCCGATCGGCGAACGCGCCTGCGACTGGATCGACAAGTACGTAACCGATGTGCGGCCCCAGTACCTTATCGAGGCGAACGAACAGCGGCTGTTCCTGACCTATCGCGGTAAACCGTTCAGTCCGGGTACCTTGTGCATCGTGGTGCGCAACTACTTCAAGGATGCCGGCATCACCAAGCCGGGCGCGTGCCACCTGTTCCGGCACACGATGGCCACCGCGATGCTCGACAACGGCGCGGACCTGCGCCACATCCAGGCCATGCTGGGGCACGCGAACATCGAGACGACGACGATCTACACGCATGTGAGCCTGCGCACGCTGCGCGACGTGTACGAGCGCACGCACCCGGCCAAGGCAACACGCGCGCACGACGCTGGGGTAGATGCTGAGCGTGAGGCCGTGCTTGATGCGCTGGATGCGGAAGCGGCCGACGAAAGCGATGACGTTGCGGACGCGATATCGCCGGACTGACGCGGACTTGATCCGAAGACTGACACGGAGACTCGCCACCCCACGCCGTCACGGACGCTTGCATGCGCCTGCGCGCTGCGGTCGGTTCGCTCCCTTGCGCTTCGTCGCCGCAAGCGCCGCGCCGGCTGCACCTGGGCGTCCATGCCCGCCTTCGTTCGACGCTTGCGCTTCGCTCGATGCGCTCGGCTCCTGCCTCGCGGTTGCCGGCATCCGCTACGCGCGTGCCGTTGTTGCCGGTCAGTTCCGGCGCGCCAGCTTTGCTCGCGCGCCTTCACTCGCGGCCATGTTACATAATGCGCCGTTGTGCGCAGTCCAGCGGGCGCAGCCACTGCACTTGTATACAAAGTGCCATTGCCAATGGCTGCACCCGCCGGCCTGTCCGCGCTGCGCGCCGCACAACCCACACTATGCAAAATGGCCGCAGGGCCATCCCTGTCCCTCGTCGGTGCGCGGCTCCGTGCCGCGCAGACACCAGCTGTCCCTGCGCGCTGCGCGGCGTCCCTGCCTTGCTCGGCGTCGTCGTGCGGCGGCTTAATCGCTGCGCGGTTCAAGCCGACCGTGATGGATCGGGCGCAATCGAGTGCTCTTGCTTTAGTCGCTCGCTCTTGAGCATAAATCGGTCGCGTTCGTGCGGGCGCATCACGCGCGCGTCCTGCGCGCGAAAAACAGTCGGCAGCTAAGGAAAAAACCTGTCGGCGGCGTGTCGTCTGCGCTTCGGCTATGCTTTGCCGATGCTCGCCTGTTCGCCGAAAACTGCACATCGGGAAATTTTGCCGCACCGGCATCGGCGCATCGGGCGTTTGCAGCGTGCAAACGCCGAGCGCATCAAGGAAAAATCCATTCGCTCGCCGCGCCGCGCGTCAAGTGAAAGAGTTGGGCGCTTCCTCAGCGTCGACCCGATCATCGGCAATCCGCTGAGCAGCCAGAGTCTGAATCCGTATAGCTACATTGGGAACAACCCGCTGTCCGGTGTCGATCCCACAGGCTATTACGCCGAAAGCTGCACGGTATCCTCAGGCAACTCGTGCTCGACGAGTTATCACGACTCGCGCTCGGCTGATCCGTTCAGCAAGACCGACGTCACCTTCTCGATGGACAGCAAGGGCAACGTCAACGCCACGACAAGCGACGGTCGCGGCGGGACTGTCATCGACAATGCGGGCAAGAGTAATGGTCACGATCAGATGACCGAGAAGGGCGCAACGTCGACGCCGAGCGACGGATCGGCGTCGAGCATCGGTACGCCGCATCTGGATATCAGCAAAGGCGTGATGGTCGCTCAGAACAAGATTGATCCTTCTGTGTGCGCAGAGGCAGGAGCAGAGCTATGTGCTGCGCACAGCGGTGGCGAAGGTAAGGCTCCAATCAATCAACTTCAGAATAAGATTGCTGCAGGAGAAGAGGCGGCCGATGAGGTAGCCACAACCGTTGCAAAAGAAGCGGTAAACCCAATCAACTACATAGCGCCGGAAGCGCGTCTATTGAAAGGCACGGTCGAGGGGGTGAACGATGTTCGACGCGCAACGAGGGCCAAAAATATTTTGGAACTTCCTGCGCTTGATGCGACCGGCAAAGTGCACGGCCTCCTTCCAGAAGCAAAGGATCTTGGCAAGTATAGTGTCGATGAATTGACCCGCCTTCGGGATGAGCTGCGGCAAAGCATACAAAAGCGCATAGAAGTTACTACGCAAAAGGGTTCTGATTTTGGCCACGGCGAACGCCAAGCTGCCGAGCAACAGCTCCTCAAGAGCGTAGAAAAGCACTTGGAGGATCGATGAACACACATCTAAGTCACAAGCCTCAAGATAGCTTGGAATTGCAGTTTGCCTCCGAGTTGGCGCTCGAAATAGGCAGCCTGCCAACCGGTGCCGAGTTTTCTGTTTTACCTTCTTCGCAGATATGTGCCTCAATGGAGTTGTTTTTGCCTAAACTCTTACGCATCAATCATGCGGAGTGGGAACGAGAGAGCCTCGATGGGATCTTCGTTTCTAGAGCGGTAAAGACGGAAGAGCTGGCTGCGGAGTTTTTGGGGACAAGTATCTTGATTAGTGATCAGACGGTAACTCCATTCATGGTCAACTTGAGGCTGACACCGTCCACTAAGTCATTCGAGACGGTCCAAATCAGATTGGGTGAGCCTGGGGGCGGTCGCCTCGGGATCTCGGGACCGCCATGTAATTCTATTGATGCGGACTTGTTGTTGAGCATGTTGCGGACTCGAATTGACAAGGTAGATTGGATATATGTCTTCGACCTCGTCGCCCCTAAGGCGGAGCGCGTTCCGAATTGATGAGGCACACCCGACGCATCTGCCGATGGCAGCCAAAGGGGCGCGATAGCGCCCTTTTTCGTTGCAGCTCAGCACATTGGCATGGCAGCCACGGCGGCAGCCGCTGGCTGCCAGCAGTCGGGCGCGCGTTGATCTGATGCGGTTTGTTTGGCTGCCGCTGTCTGCGATCTAACCGGCTCGCGACACGAAGGCATCGATCGTGCGCAGCAACGCTTCCTGGTCGCGTTTGGGAAGCTGCTCGATCGCCTGCAGGCGGCGATTGAGGCGGCGGTTGTGGATGCCCTTGGTGGACGCCACGGCATTGTCCAGGCCGAGTAATTCGTCGGCGCTGACCTTGAGCACGCCGGCAAGTTCGACAACGACGTCGGCCGGCAGGCGGATGACGTCGTTCTCGTAATCCGACACGACGGGCTGACTCACGCCCAGGTGTTCGGCCAGTTCCTTTTGCGTCATGCCGCGATCTTTGCGCAGGTGCGCGATGCGTGCGCCGATCTTGATCGTTTCCAGCTTGGCCAAGGCCGTCTCTCCGAGCAGTGCGTGATGGCTCAGAATAGTAAATGCGGTTTTGGCGAGGTCGAAGTTTGACATGCGGGGTACCTGTTCGGCAGTATGGGCATTGCCTATATTCTTGAGCAAGCCAATTTTGCCCTGCTGCGGGTGCGTAAATCTTGCTCGGGGGCCTTGACAGGTTTTTTGAAGGAGACGCCGATGGCGCGCATTGCCGATCAAGAACTCGACCGCTTGAAGTCCGAAGTCTCATTGGTGCGGCTGATCGAGAGCGCCGGCTACACGCTCGGCGCAGCTCTGAGCGTAGAAATAGATAACATACATGTGCTTTAACGATTGCCTGTAGCCCGGCCTCACGCCGGGCTTTTGTTGCGCGTGAAGTTCCTTCCTTAGCCGCTCGCTCGTGCCCTCGCACGCCGTCCGATCGCGCGTTCGGTGGACGACCTGGGACGCATGGCGCCCGTCATCCCGCACCACTGCGTGGTTCTGCGCTGATCGTGGCGCAGGCAAAAATCTCGTGGCGTAGGAAAATCCCTTGTGCGATGCGGATTCCAGCGGTGCGTTGTCCACACCCTTTTATCTGGCATCGTCAAATCAGCTTCGCTCTTAACAAGCGATGCAAGATAAAAGGGTGTGTAGTCGTCGGCTCGCAAGTCCTTACGCCATGCGGCGTTCTCGACTACACAGGAAAGTGCGCGACTACAACGAATCGCGCTCAGCGCGTCATGACGCGGAACGTCGAACTACAACGGCGCAACGGTGCGGGATGTGGCGGTCGTGCTAACCGGCATCGAGCTGGCTGAGCCTAAGAAGCATACTTAGACCCGCGCCAATCGACGATTTGGAGCTATTTCAAACGGTAACGTTGTTGTCGTTTGTCTATCGGCACTTACACTTGAGCCGGCATTGACACAGCAAGCGCCGCGTCGGCGACGCTCCAGTAGCTCAAGGCGTGTTCCGGCAATTGCGGCAGGTTGGCGCGCAGCAGCAGTTCGCGCACGCCATCCTTCAGACGTGCGACGCACAGCAGGGTATCGCGCGCA
>JANWJJ010000134.1 GCA_025451955.1 Rudaea sp.
ATGCGCGCCGATCTGCGCGCTGGCGACGATGCAACTTTGTGCAGAAAGCGCATTTTGTGCATGGCGCGGTTCGGCGCAGTCGATCAGCAGGGTCGATCCGGGCAGCGCGCGCTTGAGTTCCTGTGGACTGCCGTTGGCGACCAGATGGCCGCGGTCGAGAATCGCCAGTCGGTGACAACGTTCGGCTTCGTCCATGTAATGCGTGGATACCAGGATCGTCGTGCCGGCGTCCACAAGATCGAACAGCGAATCCCAGAAGTCGCGGCGCGATTGTGGATCGACCGCACTGGTCGGCTCGTCGAGCAGCAATAATTCCGGTTCGTGCAGCACCGCGGCGGCCAGCGCCAGGCGCTGTTTCTGTCCGCCGGACAGGGTCCCGGCAAGCTGGTTGCGCAGATCGCCGAGCCAGTAGCGCGTACACAATTCGTCGATGCGCGTGCGCGCGCGCGCGCGCCGGAATTCGTGCACGGCAGCGACGAAGTCGAGGTTTTCCTGCACGGTCAAATCGTCGTACAGCGAGAATTTCTGGGTCATGTAGCCGATCCGGCGCTTCAGCGCCTCGGCCTGTTGTGGAATTTTATACCCGAGCACTTCGATGTCGCCGGCGCTCGGCAGCAGCAGGCCGCACAGCATGCGGATCGTGGTCGATTTGCCACTGCCATTCGGGCCGAGAAAACCGTAGACCTGTGCCCGCGCCACGGTGAGATCCAGATGATCGACGGCGACGACGTTGCCAAAGCGGCGTGTCAGGCCGCGTGCGACGATCGCGGCGGCGGCATCAGCGCTGGTCATGCGCGAGCGGCGTCGCCTGACACGGAACACCTGCCGGCAACTTGCGCGCCTGCACGCCATCGAGCACCAGTTCGGCGCGATACGTCAGACGGCTGGCGTCCTCGCCGCTGAGCGCGTAGTAGGGCGTGAAGCTCGCTTCGCTGCGAATGCGCACCAAGGTGGCGGTGAAGGTTTGCGCCACGCCGTCCACTTGTACACTGAAACGCGCGCCGGGTTGCAGTGCGGCGCGTTGCGTTTCCGGCACGAACACGCGCGCATACGGCGCATCGCCGACCAGAAAGCTGACCACGCTCGCACCGGCTGGCGGCCGATCGCCGAGCTTGAACGGCAGTGCATCGACACGGCCGTCGCGCGGCGCACGCACACTCAGGCGATCCAGCGTCAGCGCGATTTGTGCGGCGGTCGCTTTCGCCTGGGACAAAGCCGCTTCGCCTTGTGCCAGATCCTCAGGCCGCGTGCCGTGCAGCAGCTCGGCGAGATTGGCGCGTGCGGCATTCGCGTCGGCATTGGCTTGACGCAGTGCGGTGTCGGCGTTGTCCAGATCGGCCTGACTGTTCAAGCCCTGCTTGCGGATTGACGCGGCGCGATCGCGCGCGGTTTTCGCGTTGGCGGCGGTCGTCTGCGCCCGTGCCAGTGCGGCGCGTGAGGCGTCGACGGTTTCGATGCGCGCGCCGTGGCGCAGTTCGTCGAGTGCCGCGCCCAGCCGCTGCACATCGGCCTGCGCGGCATCGAGTTGCGCCTGGGCGCGGCGTGGATCGAGCGTCAGCAGTAGTTGTCCCGCGGTGACCTCGTCGCCTTCTTTCACCAATATCTGCGTAATCGGCTCGGAAACTTCCGCCGGCACCGCGATGCGATCCCATTCCAGTGTGCCGAGCAAGGGCGCCGGCGTGCGCTCGCGTGCGCAGCCGGACAGCGCGGCGATTGCGCAGGCAAACAAAAGTATACAAACACGATGATTGCGCATGCTGTGACCTGTCCGCATCAGTAGGGGCGGCCCGCGTGGACGACGCACCCGTCGCGCGCGAACGCCCGTGTGAACACAGTGTACTCAATGTCCATGCGCTGCGTGACCGCGGTCGCAGTGCGTGCGGCCGGCGTGCGGCAGAATAAGGAACCTCTGCACAAGCGCAGTAGCTTGTGCAGAGGTTCCATTGGGCCGTGCCCGCCGACACGGTATGCTTGCGCACTGCCCTACGGCGATTTTCCACGGTTTCGCAGGTAACAGCTTCGGTGACAGCGTCGGGATTCTGGCCGCTACTGGCGGCGCCATTGTTCAACAGCATCGCCTTGTTGCTGGCGCTCGGATTTCGCCGCAACCGGACGGTCATCGTGCTGGCGATCCTGACGCTCGCCTCGCTGGCGCTGGCCGGCGTCGTTGCGCCGGAGCAGGGTGCGCGCGGCACGGATGCGGCGCGCATGTTCGCGCCTTGGCTGCTGCTGGCGGCCGCGGCGATGCCCGAGCGCCGCTTGCTGGCGCGGCGCAATCTGATCCTGCTGTTGCTGCTCGCGATCGCGGTGTGGCTGACGCTGGCGGCGCCGGCGCATGTCTGGCCGGGATTGCGCAAGGCCTTGCCGTTCGGCTTGTTGCCGTGGAGCGGCGGTGCCGTCGCGGCGATGCTGACCCTCATCGCCGCAGGTTTATGTCTATTGCGCTGGGTGTTGCGCGGCTCGCCACTGGAAGCGGGTTTGAGCATCGTGCTCGCGCTGGCCGGATTCGCGTTGCTGCCGGCGATGAGCCCGGACTCCGCCCGTTATGCCTTTGCTCTGGCCGGCGTCGGCGCACTGTCGGCGATTCTCTACGCTTCGTACCGCATGGCCTTCGTCGATGCACTGGCGGGTTTGCCGAATCGGCGTGCGCTCGACGAGGCACTGGCGCGTCAATCCGGCGACTACGCGCTGGCGATGGTCGATGTCGATCACTTCAAGCAATTCAACGACACCCACGGTCACGACGCTGGCGATCGCGTGCTGCGATCCGTCGCGCAGCAACTGCGCAGCGTGCGTGGCGGCAGCGCGTATCGTTATGGCGGTGAGGAATTCTGCCTGCTGTTCACCGGCGCGCGCATGCACGGTGCGAAACAGGCTTGCGAGGACGTGCGCAAGCGCGTCGAGCAACTGCGGGTGCACGTGCGTTCGGCGCCACCGAAACTGCGGCGTGGCCAGGCGACCAAACGCATCGATGCCAGCGACGTGCAAGTCACGGTCAGCATTGGCCTGGCCGAACGCGACGCGCAGAGGCGTTTTGCCGAAGACGTGCTCAAGGCGGCTGACACGGCCTTGTACAAGGCCAAATCCAAGGGCCGCAACCGCGTGGTCGTGGGTTGAATTGCGCGTGCGCCAAGCGGCCGCGTCACGAGCCGCGCACCCGACCTCTGGCTCCGCTACACTACGAAACTGACCAGTCGTAAACTGGCGCACCGCGACGTTTCCTGTGCAAGGGGAAAACCTGATGAGCCTTCCGGCCACAACCGCCTCGTTGCAGGCCTTCGACGAAGACGCCTGGGACGACCTGCTCAATTACATCGAGGAACGCCGGGTCATCCCGATCATCGGACCCGACCTGTTGCGCGTGCAGACCGATCGCGGCCTGCGTCCGCTGTACGAATGGCTGGCCGAGAAACTCGCCACGCGCCTGTCGGTGGATGTCGTTGGCTTGCCGCAACCGCTCACCCTCAACGACGTGATGTGTTGTTACCTAGGCCAGCACGGCCGCCGCGAAGAAGCGTACACGCGCCTGCGCTCGATCATGCGCGAAGTAACGTTCGAGACACCGCTGGCACTGCGGCAACTGGCGCAGATCACCGATTTCAATCTGTTCGTGACGACCACGTTCGATCCGCTGCTCGAGAACGCGCTCAATCTGGAACGCTACGCCGGGCAGCCGTCGACCGAAGTCATCGCCTACTCGCCGAATCGCGTTGCGGATCTGCCTGCCGAACGCAGTCAGTTGCAGCGCGCGGTGGTTTATCACCTGCTCGGCCGCTTGTCCGCTTCGCCGACGTATGTGCTGTCCGACGAAGACATGCTCGAGTTCATCTGCGCCCTGCAGTCCGAGCACCTGACCCCGGAAAAACTTTTTCACGAACTCGAACACAATCACCTGCTGCTGATTGGCAGCGATTTTTCCAACTGGCTGGCGCGCTTGTTTCTGCGCATGGCTAAACGCAAACGACTTTCCGATCCGCGCGATTTCACCGAAGTCTTTGCCGACGATCACACCATGCAGGACGGGAGACTGGTGGCGTTTCTGCAGCAAGTCAGCGTGCGCACGCGCGTGTACGGCGGTGCGGAAGCCTTTGTCGCCGAACTGCATGCGCGCTGGTCCGCGCGCCAGCGGCCGGCGTCGCCGTCGAACGGCGGCAGTGCGCCGCAGCGTTTCCTGCCGCCGTCGCGTGAGATGCCCGAGAACGCTATCTTCATCAGTTACGCACGCGAAGACCTGCCCGCCGTGCAGCAACTGAAGGCCGCGCTCGACGCTGCCGGATTGACGACCTGGTTCGATCTCGACCGGCTCGAAGGCGGCGACGACTACGATCGCAAGATCCGCGCAAATATCGCGCGTTGCAGTTTTTTCCTGCCGATTATCTCGGCGACCACCCAGCGTCGGCACGAAGCGTATTTCCGCCGCGAATGGAGTTACGCCGTCGACCGCGTGCGCAATATGGCCGGCGGCGCCGTGTTCATCCTCCCGGTGTGCATCGACGACACGCCCGAATCCGAGGCACTGGTGCCTGAGCAGTTCAAGGCGCTGCATATCGTGCGCATGCCTGGTGGCGAACCCACGCCGGAATTCCTGCGCCGCCTGCAGGATTTGTTCAGCGGGAGACAGGCATGAGCATGACGAATGCCGACGACGCGGTGACGATCGACCCGGAAAACCCGTGGCTCGGCCTGTTTTCCTATGCCGAGGAAACCCGCGCCTATTTTCATGGCCGCGACGAGGAAACTGGCGAACTCGCGCGCCGTGTGCAGCGCAAATTGTTGACGGTGCTGTTCGGTCAATCTGGCCTCGGCAAGACCTCGCTGTTGCGCGCCGGCATCGTGCCGCGGTTGCGCGCAGAAAGTTATTGTCCGGTTTACGTGCGCATCGATTACGCGCCCGAATCCCCGGCGCCATCGGAACAGATCAAGCAGGCCATTCTCCGTGCCACTTCGGAAGCCGGTTACTGGACGCGGCCCGGCAGCGCGATCGAGGGCGAATCGCTGTGGGAATTTTTGCATCATCGCGGCGACCTGTTGCGCGATGGCGCCGGAAACGTGTTGATGCCACTGCTGATCTTCGACCAGTTCGAGGAGATTTTCACCCTCGGTCAGGCCGACGACAGCGGGCGGTTGCGCGCCAAGCAATTTCTCGAAGACCTTGCCGACCTGGTGGAAAACCGTCCGCCTGTCGCGCTCGAAGCGCGCATCGAAAACGATGACAACGCCGCGGAAGATTTCGATTTTGCGCGTGCCGACTACCGCATCCTGATCGCGCTGCGCGAGGATTATCTGGCGCATCTGGAAGGCGTCAAGACGATCATGCCGTCGATCACCCAGAATCGCATGCGGCTGGCGCGGATGAACGGTGTGCAGGCCTTGAGCGCCGTGGTCAAGCCGGGCGGAAAACTGGTGTCGCAGGAAGTGGCCGAGTCGATTGTGCGCTTCGTCGCTGGCGGTTCGGAACTGGGCAACGCGGAAATCGAGCCATCGCTGTTGAGTCTGGTTTGCCGCGAGCTCAACACGGTGCGGCAGACGCAAGCGCGCAAGGAAATTTCCGCCGACTTGCTGGCGGGATCGCGCGATACCATCTTGAGTGAATTCTACGAACGCGCGCTGGCCGACCAGCCCGCCGGTGTGCGACGCGTTGTCGAAGACGAATTGCTGACCGAATCGGGTTATCGCGAAAGTCTGGCCGAGGAACGCGTAATCAAGGCGCTGGCCGCTGCGGGAGCGGCGCCGGATGCGCTGGCGACCCTGGTCAACCGACGCCTGCTGCGCATCGAGGAACGTCTCGACATGCGCCGCGTCGAACTCACCCACGACGTGCTGTGCAGTGTGGTGCTGGCCAGCCGCAACCTGCGCCATGAGCGCGAAGTGCGCGATGAGGCCGAGCGTCAGCTTGCCGCACAGCGCGAGCGCGAAGCAGCCACGCATCGCGCCTTGTTGCGCGCGCGCACGATCGCCAGTGTTTGCGCTGTGCTGATGTTGCTCGCCATCGCCAGCGCAGCGTTTGGCTGGATCGCCATGCACCATGCGCGCAGCGCCGAAGCCGAAGCGCAGAAATCGCGCAGCGATGCCGAGAAGCTGGTCAGCTTCCTGATCGAGGATTTCTACACCGAGCTCGAACCGACTGGACGGCTCGAGACGCTCGGCAAGCTCGCGCACATGACCGTGGGCTACTACGACAGCCTGCCGCCGGAACTGGTCACGCCGCAAACGCAAATCAACCGCGCGATGGCGCAGGTACGTGAAGGCGCGGCGCAGAGCGCAAGCGGTGATGAGAATGCCGCCTACAAGAATTTCGGCGAGGCCCAGGCGGCCTTCGAAAAACTTCGTTCCGCGGGTGATCGCGGCGAAGCCGTCACCTATGGTCTGGCCCTGGCGCTGTACAGCCAGGGTACCGGCGTGATCGGTGGCGGAGGTGGTCGGGGCACGTCGGCGCAGTTGCAGCAGGCGGCCGAGCTGCTGCGGCCTCAGGTGTACAAGCCGGGAGGTTCGCGCCAGGCGAGGCAACTGTACGCGGATGACCTGAACTATCTCAGTCATACCCAGCCGCACGAAACGGCGGTGGCAACTTGCGAAGAGGCGCGCAAGGTCCTCGCGGATCTTGGTGCACTGGACCTGACGGACTTGAATGCGGCCTCATCGTACGCCGATACCGCCGATTCCGAGGCGCGCTTCCTGATGGCGCTGGGCCGACTCGATGCAGCGCAAAAATTGGAGCAGCAGGTATACGACCTGACCGAGAAAGTGCTCGTGCAGCGCCCAAATGATCTGCATTCCCTCGAGGATCGTGGCCTTGCAGCGGACCTGTTGAGCAGGGTTGCGGATCGCCGTCACGATGATACAGTCGCCGCCGATTATGCCAAGCGCGAAGTGCAGGCGGGCGAGGACTGGGTGCGTTTCGATCCCTCGAACTTGCAGGCGTGGTGGGGCTGGACACTGGGCCTGCGGCAGGTCGCTGACCTGCAGCTCGAACGCGGCGAAGTCACGGCCGCAATCGCCACGATGCATTCGCTGCTCGCGTTGGAGCAGGACAGGCGCCTGCCTTCCAGCCTCGGCCCGCGGGTGTGGTACCAGTGGCTCGGACTCGCGGCAATGCAAGCGCAGGCCGGCGATTCCGCAGCCGCCACGCAGTCGATGAAGTCGTTGCTGCGCGACGCCGACGAGTTCGCGGCCCAGCTCGCAGCGGACGATCCCACGCGCGCGCTGCTGGCCGGACTGGATCGCGGACTCGGCGGCAGTAACCTGCAACTGGCCGCAGGCGCACCGAAGGCCGCCTTGGCCACCGCTACCGCCGCGGTTGCTGGTGCCGAGCAAGTCAAGGTTCCCGCCAGCAACGTGCTTAGCGTGAACATGCAAGTCAATATCCTCGGTGCTAATCTGGGCATCGCCGCACGCGCGGCCATCCAACTCGGTCAGTATGCACAGGCCGAGGCCTTTGCGCGCCGCTGGCTGAAGGTTCCAGCCAGTCCGATTTCAACGGACGATCCGCGCAAATCAACCTCGATCATCCGCGCCGTTCTCGCCAACGCGATCGCAATGCAGGGCCGGACCGATGAAGCGCAAAAAATCCTGCAACCTGCCTTGGACTACCACGCCAAAGAGCAGCAGGCTGGCGCGCAGGGCACTAGGTTCCGTCGCGATTATGCGTATGTCCTGTACGTCAGTGCGCTGACTTTGACCCCGGCCGACGACCGGGCGAAACGCGAAGCCGCATTGAACGAGGCGGCCAAGCTGATCGACGGTGCTTCGGACGAGGCGAAAAAGCTCGCGGACATGCGCGAAGTATCCAACTTGATCGCGGCCGCGCGCGCGGCGCCGAATGGTTGACTTGACCAGCCCCCAGGCTCAGCCCGAATGCGTCGACGTGAAGCCGAGTGACCCTTCTCCCACCGGGAGAAGGTGCCGGCAGGCGGATGAGGGAGAGGCCTTTCACTCCGAAGCGGTCTGGCAATTCGCCGCGCGTTTCCCTCATCCGGCGCTTCGCGCCACCTTCTCCCGAGAGGAGAAGGAAAAGCCGGCTGAGTTTTTTGGCTAATCAGGATGGTTGAAGCATTGAACACGCCGACAGACCTTGCCGATATCCCGCTGGTGGTCGGCGTCACCAGCCATCGCAATCTGGCTGCGAGCGAGATCGAGCCAATCCGCCAGCTCGTTCGCGATTTCTTCGCGTGGCTCAAACACGAATTTCCCGAATTGCCGCTGGTCGTGCTTTCCGCGCTGGCCGAAGGTGGCGATCAATTGGTCGCTCGCGAAGCGCTTGCCGCCGGCGCGCGCTTGATCGCGCCATTGCCGTTGGCGCAAGAATCGTATGCCGAGGATTTCGTCGATGCCGCAAGTCGTGCCGCGTTCAACGACTTCTGCCAACGCGCCGAAGTAGTGCAGTTGCCGCTGGTGCGCGGCAATACGCCCGCATCCGTTGTTGTCCGCGGCGAAGCGCGCGATCGTCAGTATGCGCAGGCCGGCGTTTTCGTCGCCAGTCACAGCCACATCCTGCTGACCTTGTGGGACGGCCGCGAATCGGACCTGCTCGGCGGCACCGCGCAAGTCGTGCGCTACGCGCTGCATGGCGTCATGCCGGGTCTGATCGAACGCCGTCGCGGCGCGCACGCGACGCTGGACAGCATCGACGAAAGCATTGCCTATCACATCGTGTGTTCGCGCACGGATGCCAACGGCACGTTGCAACCGCCGCTGGATTCGCTGGCGCCATTGCAGACGCGCTGGATCAGCCAGACACAAGCCTGCGCGGCCACTGCGGGCATGCCGGATGAATTCCATCGCATGTTCGTGCGCATGCAGGAGTTCAATCACGACCAACACACTTTCGTCGATGAAATCCGATCGAGTACGACGATTTTCAGAAACATAGTCGATGCGGCCAGCGATGGCAGCCTGGAAAAATTATTTTCCGCCGCTGATGGTTTGGCCATCCATTTCCAGCGACGCGTGCTGTGGGCGATGCGCGGCACGCATATCCTTGCGGCGCTGACCGGTATTGCCTTCGTCTGCTATTCCGACCTGCCTTCCGACCTGCCGTTCCAGTTTTATGGAATCTATGTGTTCATCACCCTGTTCGGGGCGGGCGCGCTGCTGGCCTGGCTGGCGCGCCGGCGCGACTGGCATCGCAAGTACATCGATTACCGCGCGCTTGCCGAAGGGCTGCGCGTGCAGCACTGGTGGCGCCGCGCCGGGATTGTCGAAGCCGGTTCCAGCGCATTCGCGTACGACAACTTTCTGCGTAAGCAAGATATCGAACTGGGCTGGATCCGCAACGTCATGCGCGCGGCCAGCCTGGACGGCGACGACGGCACGCCGGCATCCGATGCCGCGCTGGCAACGGTCATCGGCGATTGGGTCGGTGCGCCCGGACGCGGTGGTCAGCTCGACTACTACGCGCGCAAGACTGAGCATCGCGGCCGCATGCAGCGCCTGACGCGGCGCCTGGGACTCGTCTGCTTGTGGACCGGCCTTTCCATCGGCGCGTTGCTTGCGCTGTTTCAGAGCCGGCTCGGCCCCGACAACACCACGTTGCTGGTGGCGGTGATGGGCGTGTTGGCGATCATCGCCGCAGCGCGCGAATCCTACGCCTACCGCAAGGGCGACAAGGAACTGAGCAAACAGTATCGCTACATGTTCGATATCTTCGCCAACGCGCGTGCGAAACTCGACGCCGCGAATGCTGCCGTAGACAAGCGCGAAATCCTGCGCGAGCTGGGCGAAGCGGCGCTCGCCGAGCATTCCGAATGGGCGCTGATGCATCGTGAGCGGCCGCTGGAGAGCGCGCGCTTCTGAAGTCATTCTCCGTGTGCGAACGCATATTGCCAGACGCGCACATGGCCGGGATCGCGGTCCATCGTGGCGAGTATGTGGCGCAGATGATCGCCGCGCAGCATCGGGGCGGGCACGTCGACGACCGCACCGACCGCACGGGTTTCGGCCGCAGCGACGCGCGCACGCTGCCAGCCGGCGAGTTCGCGGTCGAGTTCCGGCTGCGCTGCGGTTGCGGCGACGACGACAAATTCCTCGCGCGCAGAATCGGCGGTAACTTCCCAGGCCAGCGTCGTGCTCGCGCCGCCGGGCAACAGCAGGGTGGTGCCGCCGCGCAGGGGGTTGCGCAGGCCGTCGCTGTCGGCGGGGAACAGCACGGTGGCGTTGCCGGCGGCGTCTTCGTTGAGCACGTAGACCCAGGCGTCGCGTGAGCTGCGCAGGCGCAGGCGCAGGCGGTCGCCGACGCGCAAAGTGGAATTTGCCGCAATTTCCACATTTCCCGTCGGTTCGACGCGGAGGAATTGCACCGTGCTTTCCCAGACCGGCGGCGACAATCGCGGCCAGATCAGCACCGCGGCGACGGCGATCAGGGCCGCGCAGGCGGCGGCGAGTGCGGTGATCGGCAGGCGTTTTGCGGC
>JANWJJ010000135.1 GCA_025451955.1 Rudaea sp.
AACCCCTGACGTCTTCGCGGTGACCTGGGCCTCATGATCGGCGACCAAGGCGGCCGTTCCACTGTAGCTCGCGCTGATCGCGCCGTGCGCCGCCAAGGCGACTTCCACCGGTACCGCATCAATCGTCGGCGCCTTGGTTTGCGCCGCCGCTCCATCGCGGTTGCAGGCGGACAGCAGCCCGGTCAATCCGATTAACATCAATATAACCAACAGGTTTCGCGTTTTTTCGGAAATCATGGGAGCTTTAGTCCGGCTGCGGGAGTGATGATTGATGTGGTGTTATACTAAACTATATCACCATATTACGCAAGCCCCTATGCGTTGCGGCCTGCAAGTTATTCCGAGACAGGTCTTTTGGACAGGGCCGCAAGTCATGTCGTGCGCATGGCAATCGTCATGGATGCGCGAAGGCGCCATCAGGTTGCATCGTGCGCAAATTCGCACAGCGACGGAAAATCTTCGCGCGTTCGCCGCGCGGGTAGCGATGCGCGCATTCGCCACGTTATACTTCGCGAGTTTTCGCCAAGTCACGGATTGCCCGACCCGCCATGCAAAAAATCGCCTTCGCCTGCCGCATCGCCTTGTACGCCACCGCCCTGCTCGCCGTTCCAGCGCTTGCCGCCGACACCGGCAAGGGCGATCCGAAAATCGGCAAATCGCTGGTCTACACCTGCGGCGGCTGCCACGGCGTCACCGGCTACAAGAACGCATACCCGAACTATCACGTGCCGCGCATCGCTGGCCAGAACTACGACTACATCGTGGCCGCGCTGACCGAGTACAAGAAGGGCGAACGCTCGCATCCGACCATGCGCGCGCAGGGCGAGAGCCTGTCCGACGAGGACATCCGCAACGTCGCCGCGTACTTGTCCAGCCTGAGCCCGAGCAAATAAGGAAAGCCCATGAATTTCATTCGACTCGCCGCGTTCGCGGCCGGACTGATCGCCATCAACGCTTTTGCAGCCGAAGCCGGCGGCGCGCCCGGCACCACGGCGGCCGATCTCGCCAAATCCTGTGCTGCCTGTCACGGAGCGGACGGCAATTCCACGGCGACGATCTATCCGCGCCTCGCCGGCCAGTATCACGACTATCTCGCACGCGCCCTGCACGAGTACAAATCCGGCGCTCGCCAGAATGCGATCATGGCCGGATTCGCCAAGACCCTGAGCGATGCGGATATCGACAAGCTGTCGCGCTACTTCGCGGCGATGCCGAGCAAGCTGGACGATCTGTCGCACCACGAACAGGGCGACTGAACTCCGCTAGCGAACTGCGCTGTGGCCTTCATGGCCGCGGTAATACGGATTGTGCCCGCTGGCGTGATCGGTGCCGTCGCGCACCGCCGTGATTTCCGGGAAATGCGTGCGCAGGGTGCGCTCGATGCCCTGCTTCAAGGTCACGTCGGCCATGCCGCAACCGTGGCAACCGCCGCCGAGACGCAGCACGACCGCATTGTCGGCAGTAATTTCCACGAGCGTCGCGCGACCGCCGTGCGCGGCGATCTGCGGATTGACTTCCGTTTCGAGCACATGGCGCACGCGTTCGGCCAGATCGGCATCTGCCGGCGGCGGAACGCCTTTCAATTTCGGTGCGCGCACGATCAGCTGGCCGCCGGTCGCATCGCTCGAAAAATCGATCAGTGCTTCCTCCAGATACGGCATGCTCTGCCCGTCCACGTACAGGCTGAAGCCGTCGCAGGCCAAAGTCCACTCGTCGCCGGACAAATCGGAAGGTTCGCAGAACTCCAGCCGACAATCTGCTTTCGGCGTGCCCGGATGCACGGCCTGCATGCGCACGCCGAGTCCTTCCATACCCTGCTGTTCGATCAGGCGACGGAAGTGGCGTTGCGCGGATTCGGTCAAGGTCAGCATGGCGATACCTGAGGATGAATACTGGACCATTTTAGTCCTGAATTGGTCCGGCGTCACGGTTGCTATACTTTCCGCGGATCAGAGAGGAACCTGCCATGACCGCCGACGAACTGCGCAAGCAACGCTGCAAACCGCTCAAGGGCAAGGAAAACCAATTGCCCACTGTGCGCGCGCAAGAGCTGTTGGGCATTCTTGATGGCTGGGAATTCGGTCCCGGACAGGCCGATATCCGCCGCCAATTCCGCTTTCCGGATTTCCTGCACGCGCTGGCTTTCGTCAACGCGCTGGGCTTCATCGCCGAAAACGAAAACCACCATCCCGACCTGGAGTTGGGCTGGGGCCGGTGTCTGGTCCGCTTCTCGACACACGACGTCGGCGGCCTGTCGCTGAACGATTTCATCTGCGCCGCCAAGACCGACGCGCTGCTCGCGCGCTGATCCCGGCACATGCGGCGCAACGCAGCCTCGCTCGCCGCCGCGGTCGCGCTGGTCGCCGTTACCGTGCCGTGCCTGTTGCGCCTCGCGCAATGGCGATTCGATTGCTACCTGCACGACACCGCCGCACAGGCGCTTGCGCTTTCGGCGCGCGGAGAAACGCCGTGGCAATGGCCGTTCAACGACTCCGAAGACGTGGTCGCAGGCCGCATCTTCGACGCAGGGAATTTCAATTTCAGCGATGGCGTGTTGACCGTGCAATCGGACGGTCGCGCTTTCGAAATCGGTTTGCCCCTGCCCACGAAGCCGGATTTGCAGCGTTTTCCACAAATGGAGATTGCGGCATCCGTGGACGCGCCGGGACGTCTGAGTATTGTCGCCGCGCAAGACCTTGGCCAACCCGCGACGCATACCCCACCCGTCGAACTGAATCCGAATCGAAACGGCGGGCCCATTGCGCTCACGCCATTGCCCGCGAGCGCGGCGATGTTGCGCCTGCGCGTCGAATTGCCGAACGGCGCACGCTTTCATCTGGGTCGCGTCGCGCTCAATCGCGCGGCGGATGCTGTCGCCCCCGACTTGAATGCGCCGCCCGACATCGCGGCGACCATCGGCGACAAGACGACGAATGCCGAACTCGCCGCCATCGATGCAACATCCGATTTGCGCACGCTGCCGATTCTGCTGCTCGCGCCCGGCACGAATCCGAACGGCCCACGCAGCCTGCTCGAACGAGTCCGCACGCAAATTCCGGCGGGTATTCTCATCCCCATCGATGAAGTCGAATCGACCTTCGCACAGGCGCGCGCACGCGTAAACGCGCCCGCACACGAGGACGCGACTAGCCGTATCGGCTGGATTGCCCTCGCCGTCTGGCTGCTGGCTGTGTCCGCGTCGCTGAAATTTCCGCCGCGCAACGCGGCGTGGCGCGCGGCGCAGGAAGCGGCGCTGGTGTCGATCGCACCAATCGTTTTCATCGCCAGCGACAGCTTCACGGGCCGCCTCGATGCCGTACAGCTTTGCTTCATCGTCGCAATCTGCCTCTACGCAATTCGTCTCGGCTTTCCATGCGATTGGCGCTTGAACGGCAGCGCGCGCGCCTGGCTGCTTGCCGGCGCCGTCGTCGTTGCGGCAATTTGCATCGGGCTGCTCGCGCACAGCGCCAATCAGCCGTTGCGGGCGATTTCGACGGGACACCTCGCGCGCTATCTCGTCTGGGCGCTATTCCAGCAATACTTGATCTGTGTAGTCGTGACAGCACGTTGGCGGCAGGCAGGGTTGCCGAGTTTCGTTGCGATCTGGTTTGGAGCCGCGACTTTCGCGCTGATGCACACACCGAATGCGAGTTTGATGCTCGCCACGTTCTTCGGCGGATTGTGCTGGTGCGCACTTTATCTGCGCGAACGCGCCCTGCTGCCGCTCGCGTTTTCGCATGCCGTGAGCGCGTTGTTGCTGATCGCACTGCTGCCGCCTGACTGGCTGTATTCGGCCGAAGTCAGCGCGCGGTTTTTCCAGTAGCGGGCGGCAATGCATCCAGCGCCGCGGCCAGGTCCGGCGCCAGCGGCGCGGAAAAACTGTGCGTCTTTCCGTTCAGATCGAATTCGAAACGTGCGGCGTGCAGGAACAGGCGATGCAGGCCGAAATCGCGCATCGCCTTGTTGAAATCGCGCAATCCGTATTTCTCGTCGCCGGCCAATGGATGCCCGGCGTGCTGCGCGTGTACGCGGATCTGGTGCGTGCGGCCGGTATACAAAGTCACCTCGGCCATACTCGCATCCGCATAAGTGCCGATAACCTTGAACGCGGTCAGCGCCGGCTTGCCGTCGTCGCTCACGCGCACCATGCGTTCGCCGCCTTGCAGATCGAATTTGCGCAGCGGCACGTTGACGTCGAATTTCGCGCGCTTCGGATGTCCATGCAAGAGCGCAAGGTATTGCTTGGTGATGCGCCCGTCGCGGATCAGTTCCTGCAAGCCCGTCAGCGCCGCGCGCCGGCGCGCGAGCACGAGCACGCCGCTGGTGTCGCGATCGAGCCGATGCGCAAGTTCCAGCGTCTCATCCGGGCGCGCCGCACGCAGCAGTTCGATGGCGCCGAACGATACGCCGCTGCCGCCGTGGCTGGCGATGCCGGCAGGCTTGTCGATGACCAGGTAATCGCGATCCTCGAAAATCACCGCCTGCCGGATGCGTTCGACCATTGCCCGCGGCGCGACCTTTTCCTCCCCTGCTTGTGCGGTACGCACGGGAGGAATTCGCACCTGATCGCCGCCGGACAACCTCGCGTCGGGTTGCGCGCGTTTTCCGTTGATGCGCACCTGCCCAGTGCGCAGGATGCGGTAGATCAGGCTTCTGGGGACGCCCTTGAGTTGTCCGGTCAGGAAATTGTCGATGCGCTGGCCGTCGCGGTCGTCGGCAACCGTCACCATGCGCACGCCGGGACTTGAAATTTTTGTGTCGAGAATCATCGAAGTTCGCGTATCTATTGAAAAAATTTCCGCTGTGTTACACTGCGCCGGTGTTTCGCGTCAACGCCGGTAAGCGGCGTGACGACGCATCCACCCGCCGGATTTCCCGGCGCCGCACGTCACTCCGGGAGGAGCCGTTCGGTCGCCGCGTAATCCTAACGGGTTGGATCGCGGATTGCCCACCGCCGTCATGGCAGTGTCGAGTCCCGGAAACGCACAAGGGCACCTATAAACAGCCAGGCGCAGAGTTTGCGCCGGCAGCTACAAAGCGCTCCCGTGCGGCGTCCACGCCCACGGCCCGCGCGGTTCCGCCGCCGAAATTGGCGCGGCATCGCGACGCCTTCCACGGTCGAGCGCCGAGGATGTAAAAATGAAGCGTATGCTGATCAACGCAACTCAGCGTGAAGAGTTGCGTGTGGCCATTGTCGATGGCCAATCCCTGTACGATCTCGATCTCGAGATCCCCTCCAAGGAACAGAAAAAGGCGAATATCTACAAGGGTCGCATCACCCGCGTAGAGCCGTCGCTCGAGGCCTGTTTCGTCGATTACGGCGCCGACCGTCACGGCTTTCTGCCGCTGAAGGAAATCTCTCGCGACTACTTCGCGCAAGGCGTCGACCACAACAAGGCCGGCATCCGCGAGCTGCTCAAGGAAGGCCAGGAACTGCTGGTCCAGGTCGAGAAGGAAGAACGCGGCAACAAGGGTGCCGCCCTGACCACGTTCGTCTCGCTGGCCGGCCGCTACATGGTACTGATGCCGAACAATCCGCGCGCCGGCGGCGTGTCGCGCCGCATCGAAGGCGACGACCGCGCGAACCTCAAGGAAGTCCTCGACCAGCTCAAGCTGCCGGATGAGATGGGCCTGATCATCCGCACCGCTGGCCTCGGCCGTGAAGCCGAAGAATTGCAATGGGACCTGGATTACCTGCTGCAGTTGTGGACGGCGATCGACGAGGCTGGCAAGGCGCGGCACGCACCCTTCCTGATCTACCAGGAATCGCGCCTGATCATCCGCGCCCTGCGCGATTACCTGCGCAACGACATCGGCGAAATCCTGATCGACAGCGAAGATCTCTTCAAGGACGCCAGTGATTTCGTGCAGCAGGTGATGCCGCAAAACCTGCGCAAACTCAAGCTCTACAACGACACCGTGCCGCTGTTCTCGCGCTTCCAGATCGAAACCCAGATCGAGAATGCGTTCGACCGCACCGTGCGCCTGCCCTCGGGCGGTTCCATCGTCATCGACCAGACCGAAGCGCTGACCGCGATCGACATCAACTCGTCCAAGGCCACCAAGGGCGGCGACATCGAGGAAACCGCGTTCAACACGAACTGCGAAGCCGCGGTGGAAGTCGCGCGCCAGTTGCGCATCCGCGATGCCGGCGGCCTGATCGTGATCGACTTCATCGACATGGATTCGCCGCGCCACCAGCGCGAAGTCGAAGACAAGCTGCGCGATGCGCTGCGCCACGACCGCGCGCGCGTGCAGATCGGCAAGATCTCGCGTTTCGGGTTGCTCGAGATGTCGCGCCAGCGCCTGCGTCCGAGCCTGGGCGAATCCACGCAGAGTGTCTGCCCGCGCTGCGAGGGCCACGGCCGCGTACGCAGCGTGGAATCGTTGTCGCTCTCGGTGTTGCGCCTGGTCGAAGAACAGGCGATGAAGGAAAAGACTGGTCAGGTGCTGGTGCAGGTACCGGCGATGGTTGCCAACTTCCTGCTCAACGAAAAGCGCAAGAGCGTCGTCGAAATCGAACAACGCCATGATGTTCCGATCATCGTCGTCGCCGACGAAAAACTCGAAACGCCGCATTTTCATATCGAACGCATCCGCGCCGCGGAAATACCCGGCGACGCGAAGCCGAGCTACGAACGCCTGACGCCGGCCGTCGCCGTGCCGCCGCCGCAAATCGTCAAGCCCGGCGCAGAACCCGAGAAGCCCGCAGTCAGCGGCATCGTGCCGGCCAGTCCGGCGCCGGTGCGCGAAACGCCCGAACCCGCTGCTACGCCGGCGCGTGCTCCGACGCAGGGATTCTTCGCCCGCATGCTGAGCTGGTTCCACAAGCCGGCCGCTCCGGAAAAAACGCTCGCCGAGCTCGTTCCCTCCGCTGCGCGCGGAAAACCGGCGCGCGGCAACAGCCAGCCGCAACGCCGCGACGACAGACGCGGCGACGCACGCGGCCCACGCGACCGTGACCGCCCGCGCGATGGCGGCAACAAGCAACAGCGTCGCGAGCCGCGTCCGCAGCACGACAACGCGCGGACCGAAGCGCAGCGCCAGAATCCCCAGCAGCAGCGCAAACCGCAGCCTGCCCCGCAACCGGCAGCAGAGCGGCCCAGGCGCGATGCAGCGCCAGCAAACGTGCCGGTGAGTCCCGCAACACTCACACCAGCTCCCGCCCCCGCACCCGCGAACGTCGTGACCGTATCCGTGCCTGCCACATCGCAGCATGCCGATGCTGCGGGTGATGAAACGACGCGCTCGCGTCGCCGTGGTCGCCGTGGCGGCCGTCGCCGCCGCAAGAATGAAGGTGCAAGCGATCTGCACGCTGCAGATGCCGCGGCACCCGTGGTTTTCGACTTCGACGATGAAGATGCGGATCGTTCGGCGCATGCGCCTTCCGTCGAGCCGGTATCGCCGAAACCCTCGGCACCCGCGCCGAGCGCGGTTACGATTCCCGCCAGTTCACCGGCTCCCATGGCAGCGCCAGTGCCGGTACCCGCCGTTGCGCAAGCGCCGAAACCCGTAGTTGCTCCGGTTTCAGTCGCGCCTGCTCCGGTTGTGAGTGCTCCTGTTGCACCACCGCTGCCAGCCGTTGCGCCAGTCGCAGCAATCCCCACGCCAGCCGCTCCTGCGCCGGTCAAACCGATGGAGTCCGCGCCAACACCGGCCATCCCGGCGCGCGAAGCGATGCCGAGCGCAGCGCTCCCACCGTCACCGGCGCCCGTTCCAACTCCGCGTCCTGCCCCGGCTCCGATCGCTACTGCGATTCCTGCCGTTCAACCGGCGCCGCCGCCCAAGCCAGTACCGGCGCCCGCACCGGCTGTCGTTCCATCGGCAGCGCCCGCGGTACAGCCAGTTGCTCCGACTCCGTCTCCGGCACCTGTCATCGCCAGACCTGCTCCCGCGCCTGCGCCGGCGCAAACTGCGTCGCCGCAGCCGGCAGCTCCGGTCGCACCGCCGCGTCCGGTGCCGAGCGCGCCGGTGCTGATGCCGAGCCTGCCCTTGCCGATTCCACCGCGCTTCGCGCCGCCGCCGATCGTCGTCACGCCGAC
>JANWJJ010000136.1 GCA_025451955.1 Rudaea sp.
ACATGAACGAATCCTGGGGCTTGACGGCCGCCGATGTCGACGGGGACGGACGTACCGACTTCGTCGTGGCCGGCGGCATCGATCAAAGCGTCGAATCCAGTCCTGCATATGTCGAGTTGCGGGCGCAGCTTGCAGAAGCAAAGGAAGCCGGCGATCTGGACATGGACGAATTGCTGGATACTTCGACATCACCCAATGCCTTGCCGCAATTGCTGGTCAATCGCGGGCAGTTCGTCATCCACGATTTCTTTGATGACGGCCTGACCCCTGACACTCGTGAGTGGAATGATTTGCAAACCTTCGGGGACTTCGATTTCAGCGGTACGGCGGATTTCGCAACCCGGTTCGGCCACGTCGTGATTCTGATGAATCAGGCTACCCGTCGCGACAACATTATCGTTAGCGTGCTCGGCGCCGACGGCGAACAAAACCAGCAAGGCCGCATCGTGCGCGTGACGCCGGATGCGCGCCCGAATGTGACCATGACGCAAGTCGTGGACAGCGGTTCCGGCTACATGTCCAACGGTCCGTACGATCTGACCTTTGCCACACCCTATTTTGGCGCCTACACCGTCAGTGTGCGTTTTGCCGGCGCCACCTACACTGCCACTGCGCGCAGCGGCGAGCACGTTACGATGTACGCGAATGGTACATATGCGATTCAGTCGTCTCGTTGATGGGACGCTATCGGGTAAGATAACAACGGCAGTCAACTCGGAACGACCATGACCAAGCCGATATGGGAACCCGGCGCCGAGCGCATCGAGCGCGCGAATCTGAATCGTTTCATGCGCTTCGCGCGCGAGCAGACCGGCAACGAGGACATCCGCCGCTACTCGCCGTTGTACGAGTTCTCCGTACGCCAGCCGGCGAAGTTCTGGAAGTTGGTGTGGGAATTCTGCGGCATCCGCGCCACCGGCGAACTGGAGCCTGCGCTCGTCAATGGCGACAAGATGCCGGGCGCGACGTGGTTTCCGAACGTACGCCTGAACTTCGCGCAGAACCTGCTGCGCTTCAAGGATGACCGCGCCGCGCTGATAGCACGCAACGAATGGGGCCACAAACGTGAGTTGACTTACACGCAGTTGCACGAGGAAGTCGGCAAACTCGCGCATGCGTTTAAAGTGGCGGGTGTCGGCATGGGCGATCGCGTTGCCGGATTCCTGCCGAACATTCCGGAAGCCGTGATCGCGATGCTGGCCACGGCATCGCTCGGCGCGACGTGGTCGTCGTGTTCGCCGGATTTCGGCGCCAATGGCGTGGTCGATCGCTTCGGCCAGATTGCGCCCAAAGTGCTGATCACCGCCGATGCCTACAGCTACGGCGGCAAGCGTTTCGATTGTCTGGAAAAGATTCGCGGCGTGCTCGGGAAAATTCCGGGCGTCGAAAAAGTCGTCGTGATTCCCTACAGCGGCGACGTGGTGAAACTCGACGGCATCGCCAACGCCGAGCTGTGGCCGGATTTTCTCGGCACGGAAAAACGCGCACTGGAATTCGTGCCGACGCCATTCGATCATCCGCTCTACATCATGTATTCCTCAGGTACGACCGGCGTGCCGAAATGTATCGTCCACGGCGCCGGCGGTACGCTGATCCAGCACCTGAAGGAACTGGTGCTGCATACCGACCTCAAGCGCGAGGACAAGATTTTCTACTACACCACCTGCGGCTGGATGATGTGGAACTGGCTGGTGTCGAGTCTCGCCGTCGGCGCCAGCGTGGTGCTCTACGACGGCTCGCCATTCCACCCGGATGGAAACGTGCTATGGGATCTAGCGGACGAGGTCGGCATCAGCGTGTTCGGCACCAGCGCGAAGTGGATCTCCGCAGTGGAAAAAGCCGGCATCAAACCGCGCGAATCGCACAAGTTGCAGGCGCTGAAAACCATCCTGTCCACCGGCTCACCGCTCGCCGACGAGAGTTTCGATTACGTCTACCGCGACGTTAAAGAACGCGTGATGCTCTCTTCCATTTCTGGCGGTACCGATATCGTTTCCTGCTTCGCGCTCGGCTGCCCGCTGCTGCCGGTATACCGCGGCGAACTGCAATGCCGCGGTCTGGGATTGAAAGTAGAAATTCTCGACGACGCCGGCAAACCCGTGCGTGGCGAGAAAGGCGAACTATCCTGCACCGCACCGTTTCCGTGCATGCCGGTCGGCTTCTGGAACGATACGGACGGTGCCAAGTATAAAAATGCGTATTTTGCCAAAGTGGATAACGTCTGGTGCCACGGCGATCACGCCCTGCTGACCGAACACGACGGCATCGTCATCTACGGCCGTTCCGACGCGGTGCTCAATCCCGGCGGCGTGCGCATCGGCACCGCGGAAATCTATCGCCAAGTTCAGCAAGTGCCCGAAGTACTCGAATCCATCGCCGTCGGCCAGGACTGGGATCACGACGTGCGCGTGGTCCTGTTCGTGCGACTGCGCGATGGCGTCACGCTGGACGACACCCTGCGCGATCGCATCCGCAAGCAAATCCGCGACAACACCACCCCGCGTCATGTGCCGGCGAAAATCCTGCAGGTGACTGATATCCCGCGCACCATTTCCGGCAAGATCACCGAAATCGCCGTGCGCGAAACGATCCACGGACGACCGGTGAAGAACACCGATGCGCTCGCCAACCCACAAGCGCTGGAGCAGTTTCGGGATCGAGCGGAGCTGACGCATTGAACGCCGCGCCGGAGCTAACCGTCACAATTCCGTTGTTCAACGAGGCGGAGAATATTCCAACGCTGTACGCTCGTGTCCGCGACGCACTGGACGCGTTGGGCCGCAGTTGGGAGTTGATCCTGGTCGACGACGGCAGCACCGACGATTCCGCCGCATTGCTCGACAAGATCGCCGCGGACGATGCGCACGTGACGATCATTCATTTCCGCCGCAACTACGGCCAGACCGCAGCGTTCATGGCCGGCATCGATCATGCGCGCGGCGCCATCATCATTCCGATGGACGGCGACCTGCAGAACGATCCGGACGATATCGGCAAGCTACTGACAAAACTCGATGAAGGCTTCGACGTTGTATCCGGTTGGCGCAAGGATAGGCAGGATCACGCGATCAAACGTAACCTGCCAAGCCGCATTGCCAATGGCCTGATCTCACGTGTGTCCGGCGTGCGCTTGCACGACTATGGCTGTTCGCTGAAGGCATATCGACGCGAGGTGCTCGATGGGGTGAAACTCTACGGCGAGATGCACCGTTTCGTGCCAATCTACGCGGCATGGAATGGCGCGCGCGTCACTGAAATTCCGGTGCTGCACCATCCGCGTCTGCACGGCGAGTCCAAGTATGGATTGGAGCGCGTGATCAAGGTAGTGCTCGACTTGCTCGTGGTGAAATTCCTGTTCCGCTATTCGAGCAAACCGATCTACGTGTTCGGCGGCTTCGGATTCCTGAGCATCCTCGCCAGCGCGATTGCTGGCTTCTGGGCGCTCGCTCTGAAGTTCTTTTCGGGGGTGTCTCTGATCCAGACGCCATTGCCTCTACTAGCGGTGTTCCTCGGCGCAGTCGGAATCTTGAGCATTCTGATGGGCCTGCTCGCCGAAATGCAGAACCGCACCTATCACGAATCACAAGGCAAACCGATATACCGCATCACGCGTGTCGTGCGTCATCCCGACGAGGCGCACTGAACATGTGCGGCATCGCCGGATTCTTCGGCGCCGGGGACGAAGCGACTTTGCACCGCATGACAGCGCGCATCGCGCATCGCGGCCCAGACGACGAGGCGTTTCTGACCGAGCCGGATCGCGGCGTTTTCCTCGGCTTCCGCCGGCTCGCGATTCTCGACATCGCCGGCGGCAAACAGCCGATGACCACGGCGGATGGCGCGCTCACCGTCGTCTTCAATGGCCAGATATACAACTGCAAGGAATTGCGCACTGAGCTGGAAAAACTCGGCGCACGTTTTGTCACCGATCATTCCGATACCGAAGTACTGCTGCACGGCTACCGGCAATGGGGCAAGGAACTGCCGCAGCGTCTGAACGGAATGTGGGCCTTCGCGATCTACGACCGCAGCAAGCACGAGGTGTTTTTTTCGCGCGATCGCTTCGGCAAAAAGCCCCTGTTCTACTTTGCGGGCACCAACGTGTTCGTGTTCGCCTCCGAGCTGACTGCGCTGCGCGCGCACCCCACCGTGCCGGCGACATTGTCGAAGCGCGCACTGCAAAAGTATTTTGCTTACGGCTATGTGCCGGCGCCCCTGACCTTCCTGGACGACGTATCAAAGCTGCCCGCAGGGCATTCGCTGACGCTGGATCTGACCACACAGGAGCATCGCATCGAACGCTATTGGCAATACGTGCCCGAACCATTCGATACGCGTCCTGCGGATGCGGACGAATGCTGGACCAAGGAATTCTCCGATCTGCTCGACAAGGCCGTAGCGCGACGCCTCGTTGCCGACGTGCCGGTCGGTTGCTTTCTGTCTGGCGGCATTGACTCGTCCACTGTCACCGCACTGGCGATGCGGCATGCCGGACGCGAACGCATCAAGGCCTTCTCCATCGGTTTTGAGGAAGCAAGTTTCGACGAAACCCGCTACGCGCGCATGGTCGCGCAACATGTTGGCGCCGATCACCAGATCGAAACGCTGTCGGTGCAGCGCGCGCTCGATATCCTCCCCGAGATTGCCGCGCGCTGGGACGAGCCAATTGCCGACTCCTCGATGCTACCGACCTATTTGCTGTGCCAATACGCGCGCAAGCAAGTAACAGTGGCGCTCGGCGGCGACGGCGCCGACGAGTTGCTCGCTGGTTACGACCCGTTCCGAGCGCTGCGTTACGCGCGCTGGTACGAGAAGATCGTGCCGAAACCCGTGCATCGTGGCATTTCTATGCTGGTCGCGCGGATGCCCGTATCGCACCGCTACATGAGTTTCGATTTTCGCCTCAAGCGCACACTACGCGGGCTCGACCATCCGGCGCATCGGTGGCTGCCGGTGTGGATGGCACCGCTTGCACCGTCGGAGCTGGACGAACTGTTCAGCGCACCGGTCGATCTCGACGACGTGTACAGCGAGGCCATGGATGCTTGGGATAATTGCGCCTCGGATGATCCCATCGAGCGCACCATTGCGTTCTATATTCGCCTATATTTGCAAGACGATATCCTGGTGAAAGTCGACCGCGCCAGCATGCTCAACTCACTCGAAGTGCGCGCACCGTTCCTCGATTGCGATCTGGTCGATTTCGTCCGCCGTCTGCCCGCCGACATGAAACTGCACGGATCGACCAGCAAATGGGTTTTGCGGAAAGCAACACAATCGCTGTTGCCGCGTGATGTATTGAAACGAAGCAAACAGGGATTTGCGGTGCCGATCGGGCAGTGGTTTCGTGATGGCGCGCTTGTTCCTGCAGACACCAACCCGCCTTCGGAATTCTGGGTCAAGCGCGCGGAACGACATCGACACGCCCATTCCGACCAGCGCCTGTCACTGTGGAGCGAATGGATCT
>JANWJJ010000137.1 GCA_025451955.1 Rudaea sp.
CCGAAAGCTGGCGAAGTGCTGGTGCGCATCGTCGCCACCGGCGTCTGTCATACCGATGCCTTCACCTTGTCCGGCGCCGATCCGGAAGGGCTGTTTCCGGCGATCCTCGGTCATGAAGGCGGCGGTATTGTCGAGGAAGTGGGTGCAGGCGTGACCAGCGTCAAGCCGGGCGATCACGTCATTCCGCTGTACACGCCGGAATGTGGAAAATGCAAATTGTGTACTTCTGGCAAGACCAATCTGTGTCAGGCGATCCGCGCCACGCAGGGTAAGGGTCTGATGCCTGACGGCACCTCGCGGTTTTCGATCAAGGGCAAGCCGGTGCTGCATTACATGGGTACGAGCACGTTTGCCGAATACACGGTGTTGCCGGAAATCGCGTTGGCGAAGATCGATCCGAAAGCGCCGCTGGACAAGGTCTGTCTGCTCGGTTGCGGCATCACCACCGGCATCGGTGCGGTGCTGAATACGGCAAAAGTGACGCCGGGATCCAGCGTCGCGGTGTTTGGCCTTGGCGGCATCGGCCTATCGGTGGTGCAGGGCGCGGTGATGGCGAAAGCGTCACGCATCGTCGCCATCGACACGAATCCGTCGAAATGGGAAATGGCAAAGGCGCTCGGTGCGACGGACTTCATCAATCCGCGCGAATACGATCGACCGATCCAGCAGGTGATCGTCGATCTGACCGATGGCGGTGTCGATTATTCCTTCGAGTGCATCGGTAATGTCGAGGTGATGCGCACGGCGCTGGAGTGTTGCCACAAGGGTTGGGGCGAGTCGATCATCATTGGTGTCGCTGGCGCGGGACAGGAAATTTCCACGCGACCGTTTCAACTCGTCACCGGCCGCGTCTGGCGTGGCAGTGCATTCGGCGGCGTCAAGGGTCGCTCGCAGTTGCCGGGTTATGTCGATCGCTACATGAGCGGCGAAATCAAGATCGACTCAATGATCAGCGCCGTGCTGCCACTGGAAAAAATCAACGAAGCGTTTGATTTGATGCACGCGGGCAAGACGATCCGTTCGGTGATTCGTTACTGATCGCTAGGCGATGAATTTCCCCGGCGGCCGCGGCCGCGTGGATTTGAGTGCGATAAATTGCGGTTCGTCGCCATCGAGACGCAACGCGATCAGTTCGCCGCCCCAGACGCAGCCGCCGTCAATGGCGTAAACGCCCATGCCGGCGAAACGGCCGAGCGTGGACCAGTGACCGCAGACGATGCGCAGGTCGCGCGCACTCTTTCCCGGCACCTCGAACCACGGATACAGTCCCGGGCGTTGCGTACCCGGCGCGCCTTTTTCGTTGTAGGCGATGCGCCCGCGCACATCGCAGTAACGCATGCGCGTGAGCACGTTGATCGTCGCGCGCAAGCGGTCGAGTCCTTGCAGGCGTGGCGACCATTGATCCGGCTTGTTGCCGAACATGGCCTTGAGCAGCCGCTGTGCGCCATCGCTGCGCAGACGTTGCTCGACTTCGCGCGCGGCGCGCTCGGCATCGTCGACGCTCCAGCGCGGGCTGAGTCCAGCGTGGATCAGCATGAAACTCAGGTCGCGATCCAGATGCAGCAAGGGCCGCGTGCGCAGCCAGTCGAGCAGTTCGTTGCGATCCGGTGCGAACAGCACTTCGCGCAATTCCGGATTGACCTTGGCCTGATCCGATTCGTTGCGCTCGGCGACCGCGAGCAGGGAAAGATCGTGATTGCCGAGCACGACAATGGCGCGTTCGCCGAACGATTTCACCAGGCGCAATACCGCCAGCGACTGACCGCCGCGATTGACCAGATCGCCGCAGAACCACAGCGTATCCTGCGCAGTATCAAAGTGTACTTTTTCCAGCAGGCGGCAAAGTTCGTCGTGGCAACCCTGGATGTCGCCGATCGCATACGTTGCCATCAGTGCGGAGCCATCAGTGGACGGTCCGCGGAATCGACAGCGTGAATTGCGCGATCGGCGCGTCGAAGCGGCGGCCGTCGTCGGCCAGCATCTGGTAGCTGCCGCGCATGGTGCCGACCGCGGTTTCCAGCACCGCGCCCGAGGTGTAGTGGAAATCCTCGCCGGGCCGCAACCACGGTTGCTCACCGACCACGCCGTCGCCGCGGACTTCCTGCACGCGACCATTGGCGTCGGTGATGATCCAGTGGCGTGTGAGCAGACGCGCCGGCACGTTGCCGACGTTGGCGATACGAATCGTGTACGCGAACACGTAGCGATCGTTCGCAGGCACGGATTGCTCATCGAGAAACCGCGTCTGCACGGCGACGCTGATGCTGTAAGTGGTTTTGTCGCTCATGCGCCGATTCTCCGGCAGCAACGGCGATCAGGCAAGCGTCATCGGCCGCGAGCGGCCAGATGCTGCGCCAGCGTGACGAAGGCCAATGGCGCCACACACTCGGCGCGGGCGCGTGGATCGATGCCGGCATCGTCGAGTTCGGCGGCACTGGCAAGTCCGGAGAGCGCGTTGCTGAGCGTTTTGCGGCGCTGGCCAAAGGCGGCGCGCACCAGACGTTCGATCAGCGCGAAATCTACTTGCGGCAGTGCGGCGGCGGGCAGCGGGGTCAGGCGCACGACCTCAGAATCGACCTTCGGTGGCGGCCGAAAGGCGCCCGGCGGCACGTGCAGCAGCGGTTCGACCGTGCAGCGTAATTGCAGCATCACGCTCAGGCGGCCGTAAGTCTTGCTGCCCGGCGCCGCCGCCATGCGGTCGACGACTTCCTTCTGCAGCATGAAGTGCATGTCGGCAACGGCCGCGGCGTGTTCGAGACAGTGAAAAAGTATAGGAGTGGAAATATTGTAAGGCAGGTTGCCGACCAGTCGTAGTGGCGCGCCACCGGCAAGCGCAGTGATATCCACCGCGAGGATATCGGCGCTGATGATGGTCAGCTCGCCCACAGCCTGCGCCTTCGCGCGCAAGGGTTCGATCAGGTCGCGGTCGAGTTCGATTGCCGTGAGTTTTCCGGCGGCGCGCAGCAAGGGCAGGGTCAGTGCGCCTTCGCCGGGGCCGATTTCGACAAGCTGTTGTCCCGGTTGCGGCGCCACGCATTCGACGATGCGATGCAAGATTCCCTGATCGTGCAGGAAATGTTGGCCGAAGCGTTTTCGCGGGATGTGCGCTGACGGGTGCGTCATCGCGCTGCCAGTTCGATCGCCATACGCGCGGCCGCAATCAAACTGGATGGATCGGCGTGGCCGCTGCCGGCCAGATCCAGCGCGGTGCCGTGATCGACCGAGGTGCGGACGAAGGGCAGGCCCAGGGTTACGTTCACTGCGTCGCCGAAACCAAGGGCCTTGAGCACAGGCAAGCCCTGATCGTGATACATCGCCAGGTAGGCGTCGTAGCGCGCACGCTGCGCCGGCACGAAGGCGGTATCGGCCGACAGCGGGCCGTCCAGACGCATGCCTTCGGCGCGCAGCGCATTGAGTGCGGGCGTGATGGTTTCGATTTCCTCACGGCCGAGATGGCCGCCTTCGCCGGCGTGTGGATTCAGGCTGAGCACCGCAATGCGCGGGTCGGCGATGCCGAAACGGTGGCGCAGGTCGTTGTATACAATGCGTAAAATGCGTACGAGCGCCGGTGCGGTGATCGCCGCGGGAACTTGCGCCAGTGGCAGATGCGTGGTGGCCAGCGCCACGCGCAGCGCCGGCGAGGCCGGCCCTTCACCCCGTGCCCTCTCCCGCGAGCGGGCGAGGGGGAGTGATTGTCGCGCTTCGCGCGACGGCGTTGTCTCATTGAACAGGGGCGCGACCAGCAGCATGGCGACGTCGCATTTGGCGCGCGCGGCGAAGAATTCGGTATGGCCGGTGAATGGTGTTCCGGCGTCGTTGATGATGCCCTTGTGCACGGGCGCGGTGACGACGGCATCAAACTCGCCCTCAAGGCAGCCGTCGGCGGCGCGGGTCAGGGTATCGATGACGTAAGCCGCGTTGCGTGCGTCGAGATGCCCGGGGCTGACGGCAGCGCGCGCCGGCACATGCACGTAGCGCAGCGTCGCCGGCGCCCGCTGCGAACGCCACTGGCCATCATCGGCTTCGAGCGTGAGCGCAATCCCGCGCGATTGCGCAGCGAGCAGCAGCAGGTCCTTGTCGCCGATGACGATCAGGTCGGCGGCAAGATCCGTCGCGGCCAGCGCCACAGCCAGCTCCGGGCCGATACCCGCCGGTTCGCCCGGCGTCAGTGCCAGGCGTGGCAGCCAGGGCCTGTCCGCGTCCATCAATCGACCCCGCTCAGGGCGTGGCGGAATCGCCGTCGGCGGCTTTTTTTGCGGCGTCGGGCAGGCGAATTTCAACGTAGGCTTCGGAGCGTACCTGACGCAGGAAATTCTCGTACTCTTCCTCGGCCTTGCGATTGCGGATCACGTCGCGTGCCTGTTCGCGTTTCATCTGCACGGTACGATCCTGTTTGCGCGTTCCGAGGAGTTCCAGGATGTGCCAGCCGGCATCAGTCTGGAATGGCTGCGAAATCTCGTCATCCTTGAGCGTGGTCAGTTCGTTGGCAATGCGCGAACCGTACTGGTCGATCGGAAACCAATCCATGTCGCCGCCGGCGCTGGCCGTGTTTTGGTCTTGCGAATACTTCTTCGCCAGCGCGGCGAAATCCTCATGCCCATCGACGATGCGCTTGCGAATATCGGTAATGGTTTTTTGCGCCTCGTCGCTGTCGACCAGTTCGTCAACCTTGATCAGGATATGCCGCGCGTGGTATTCGGTGACGACTTGCTTGCCGTCGGCGCGCTTGTCCACCAGCTTGACGATGTGGAATCCGCTCGGGCCACGCACGACTTGCGAGACCTGGCCAGGCTGCATGCCCTCGACCAGATTGGCGAAGGCTTCCGGCACTTCGTCGTAGCGGCGCCAGCCGAGATCGCCGCCTTGCAGCGCGTCCTGGGCGTTGGAATAACGGATCGCCGCGGCGGTGAAGTCCATGCCGCCGTCGATCTGTTTCTTGACGTCTTCGGCCTTGTCGTGTGCGGTCTGGATCGCCTGCGCGTCGGCGCCGTCGGGCACGCTGATCAGGATGTGTTGCAAATGCACCTCGCCACCCTTGAGGCTGTTGCTGGCGAGCAGGATGTCGACTTCCGAATCGCTGACATTGACTTGGTTCTGTACCACGCGCTGTTGCAGGCGCTGCACCAGCAACTGGTCGCGCAGGGTCTTGCGGAAATCCTCGTAGCTCAGGCCCTGCTGCGCCAGCGAGGCGCGCATCTGGCCGAGGTCCATCTTGTTGTTCTCGGCGACACGTTGCGCGGCCTGGTCGATGTCGGCATCGCTGACGCGAATACCGCTGCCTTGGGCGCGCTGCACTTGCAACCGCATCATCACCAGGCTTTCGAGTACCTGGCGATCGAGCACGTCGCGCGGTGGCAGTTGTTGTGGATTGCTGCGGTACTGCGCCAGCACGCTGGCGACGGCGCGGTCGAGCTCGCTTTGCAGGATCACGTCGTCCTCGGCCACGGCGACAATGCGATCAAGTGGTTCCTTCGACAGCATTTGCGCACGCACCACGGCGCTGGTGCCCAGGCTGGCAAGCAGGAAACAAAACACGGCGACGATTCTGTTCATCGGCAGATCATATCCACGATAGTGTGCGCGGGTGCGCGATTTACGGGTTGCACGGGCCGGTCGCGATGCCGCGACTGCGGCGGCATCATGCCGGCTTGAGCATAAGAAATCTGTTATGAAAACTTGCCTTGGCTGCCGCGGCTGCGGACGGGTCATTCGTAGCCTAGGATAGCACGGCGCAGGAAATCCCCGGTGCGGGTGCCGGTGTTGCCCAGGCCCTTGAACTCCAGCTCGAAATACAGCCCGTTGCTGGCGTGAACCTGGCCGATGGCATTGATATAGCGCCGCGCGACCACGCGCAGGGCAACGCAGCAACTGTCGTATTCGACGCCGGCGAAGGATTCCAGCAGGCGCTTGTCCATCAGCGAGTAGTAATAACGCCCGACCAGGCTCCAGCGCTCGTTCAACGGCAGCAGCGCGGTGGTATCGACCTGTTCGAGCAAACCGCGCCTGAACCGGTACGAGAAATTGACGATGCCGTCGGTGCCGAAGCGGTGCTCGATGCCGATCGAGGAAAGATCGGTGTGGTGCAGGTTGTCGACCAACGACTGGGTTTGCGGATCGAGTACCTGCGAATTCGGGTTGTATTGCTGGTCCCATTTCAGTTCCCAGCGGTCGTTCAGACGCAGGTCGACTTCGGCGACATAATCCGATCCGGAATAATCGACTTCGGGGTAGCCGGGCAATTGCACGCGTTGCGGATCGAAATAATGGATCTGGCCGAGGCTGGCGCTGAGCAATTGATCACCCGAGGCGTTGTCGATCAGGCGCGTGGTTACCGCCAGGGTGAGATTGTTCGCGTTGCTCTGGCGGTCGGCGCCGACGAAATTGTTGCTGCGGAACAGGCTGGGGAAATCGAAACTCGGCAACTGCGTATCAAACAGTGGCAGATCAGCCTGGTCGCGGTACGGCACGCGTAGGTAGTACAGGCGCGGCTCCAGGGTCTGGGTGAAGTCGCCGCCGAAATAATTCGCGTTGCGGTCGAAGATCAGGCCGGCGTCGAGATCGAAGATCGGCACGCTGCGCGATGGCGAATGGTTGAGGAATTGCGGCGCACCCGGATTGGTTGCGGCATAACCGTCCACCTTGCCAAGTGCATAGCCGGTATAGCGCAGTCCGAGTTCGGGTCGGATGAAATAACCCGCGGTTTCGATCGGCCATGCCAGATACGGGTACGCGTCCAGACGCTGGCCTTCGAGCGCATCGACACGGCGGAACGTGCCGGGCGTCGTCGCCGCAATGTCGTACGAACTCTTCTGGAAATTCACGTACTCCGAATTGATGCCCCAGACCAGACCGCCGGCCAGGGGATGTTCGCCCTGGAAGGTGGCGCGCGGCAGGCGCTGGTATGGCTCGAATGCATCCGAAAGATTTGCCTGGGTGATCTGCGCGCTGTCGGCGCCGAAGCTCGCCGTCCACCATTCGCCACGTCCGTTCAGATAGGCACTGGAGCCGAGCAGGGACGTTGCCGAGGTGGTCAGGCTGTCGCCGTAATCCTGGAAATACTGCTTGTCGGAGACGCGATTGATGTCGACTGCTGCGCTCCAGTTGGTCGAGAACGCGCTGGCGTCCTGGATGCGCAGGGCATAGCGTTGATGGGTCAGATCCAGCGGCGATTGCGGCCCGTACAGATTGCTCGGCAGTGGTGGCGCGGCGGCGAATTTCGTCAGTTCGTTGTCGACCTGATTATCGTGCGGCACGTAGTTGAAATCGATTTGTGCCTTGTCGGTTGCATCGAGATAACGGAACTGACCATTCAGCATCGCGCCGCGTTCGGTCGAGATGCGCGGGTCGAGCGTGGCGTCGTAGTTCGGCGCCAGATTCAGGTAGTACGGCGCACCCAGCACCAGGCCGCGGTGGCTGCTGTAGCCGACATGCGGAAACAGGAAACCGGATTCGCGGTCGTTGCTCAGCGGAAAACTCAGGTACGGAAACCAGAAGAACGGCACGTCGCCGTAATACAAGGTGACGTCATGCGCATAACCTTCGTTGGCGACCTTGTCCATCTCCAGTTTGCTGCCGTGCAGATACCAGCGGCGATCGTCCGGATCGCAGGTGGAATAGGTGCCGTCGGTCATCGTGCCGTGATCCGGGTCGGTCATGTTGGCGCTGGCGGCGGTGCCGTTGCCGCGCGAGCCGAGCATCTGGTAGCGCACATTGTCCAGAAACGTGGTGCTCGGCGTGCCGGTGCCATGGGCATGATCGGCCGACATCAGGATGCTGCGATCCTGCATGCGGACATGACCGCTGGCGGTGTAGGCCGTGGTGTCGGTGGCGTAGTCGAGGAAATCCGATTGCACCAGTTGGTCGAGTTTTTGCAGTCGCACATCGCCTTGCATGCGGTAATGATTGCTGTCGCTGGCTTCGACCTTGCGCGCACTCAAGTCACCGGCAACGCTCGAACGATCGCCCGTGGTCGGCAATCCCGGCGTGAAGAAATCCAGCAGGTCGTTGCGCTTGCACATCGCAAACGGCTCGGTGCGCTTCGGGCATTTGAGTACACCCACCGGACATGGCGGCGGTTCGGCATCGGCCGCCAAGGCCAGATGCGCGACGGCAAGCGCGAGGGCCAGCACGAGCAAGCGTGGGCGGAGTAAGCTGTGGCGGTGGGCGATAGGCACGGATATCTGGTTGTCTGGCAGCGCACGAGGCGTCACAGCTTGCCTGATTCGCCGGAATCGGGCAATGCGGGGCTTGCAAGCCCCGGCCTTGAATGCCGGTCACTACGCCAGTGCCGGCAAGGAACAACACGAATGAGCGAAAAAATCAGCAAACCCGATGCGCAGTGGCGCGAAGAACTTGGCACCGATGCCTACGCGGTGTGCCGGCTCGCCGCCACCGAATCGCCGTTCAGCGGCAAGTACGTCGATCATCACGAAGCGGGCACCTACGTTTGTGCGGCTTGTGCCGCGCCTTTGTTCGCCTCCGGCGCGAAATTCCACTCCGGTTGCGGCTGGCCGAGTTATTTCCAGCCGATCTCGCCCGCGGCGGTCAGCGAACACGCGGACACCTCGCACGGCATGCGTCGGGTCGAAGTGCGCTGCGCGCGCTGCGAATCGCATCTCGGCCATGTCTTCACCGATGGCCCGAAACCAACCGGGCTGCGTTATTGCATCAATTCGCTGGCGCTGGGATTCGAGCCGGCAGCGGATTGAATCAGTCCATCAATGCGGCGACATGCGCGGCCGTGGATTCCCGCAGCGCCGCCAAGCTGTAGCCGCCTTCGAGACTGGAGACGATGCGATTTGATGCGAACGTCTGCGCAATATCCACAAGTTTACTTGTCGCCCAGGCATAGTCGTCCGCGTCCAGATTCAGATCGGCCAGCGGATCGAGCCGGTGGGCGTCAAAGCCGGCCGAGATCATCAACAACTGCGGCTTGAACGCGCGCAGCGCCGGCAGGACGATGCTGTCGAACGCGACGCGGAACTGCGCGGAGCCGGAACCTGGCGGCAAGGGCGCATTGACGATATTGCCGACTCCAGTTTCGCCGGCCGCGCCGGTACCCGGATACAGCGGCGATTGATGCGTGGACGCATACAGCACGCGCGGCTCGGCGCAGAAAATATCCTGGGTGCCATTGCCGTGATGCACATCGAAATCCACGATGGCGATGCGTTCGAGTCCGCGTGCCAAGGCCTGTGCGGCGCCGACGGCGACGTTGTTGAACAGGCAGAATCCCATCGCCGTGTCGCGCGTGGCGTGATGGCCCGGCGGGCGCACCGCGCAGAAGGCGCGCCTCGCCTCGCCATCGATCGCTGCGTCGACGGCCGCGCAGACCGCGCCGGCGGCGCGCAGGGCGGCTTCCAGCGA
>JANWJJ010000138.1 GCA_025451955.1 Rudaea sp.
CGGACCTGCAGCGCCGCTCCTGGTCACCGTAGCCGGCGATGGAATTGCAGCAACGAACGATACGGTTGCCAGCGCGGACGGCCGCATCAATTGCCCCGGCACCTGCGGCGGCAACTATGTGAACGGCATGCCGGTCATATTATTGCCCGGGCCTGCCAGCCCGGATGTGCTGTTCCAATGGTCGGGTGGCGGTTGCAGTGGCAATAGCAACTGCACGGCTGTGCCGGCGACCCTGGCGCCAACCTCGGTGACGGCGCATTTCACGCCGTGGTACATCAATACTTTGTTTGGCGGCACGGTCGGCCCTGTGCTGCATGGTCCGTTCGGACTGGCTTTCGCCAACAACGGCGATCTGTATTTCACCGAAACCTCCGATTGCCTGGTTCGCAAACGTCATGCCGGTGTCGTTACCACCGTCGCGGGCAACGGCATTTGCGGCAACGTCGGCGACGGCATCCCGGCGATAGATGCCGAACTGAATAATCCGCAAGGTGTTGTGCTCGATAGCAGCGGGAATATCTACATTCAGGACACGGGCAATGGCCTCGTGCGCAAGGTGACGCTGGATGGGGTATTGCACACCTTCGCCAGTGGTCTTTACACGGGGTCGAATTCGCCGGGAATCGCGATCGACGCCGCGAACAACTTGTATGTCATTGCAACCGCCACCACGATTATCCGTTTGACGCCGGATGGAATCAGCCATCCGTTTGCAACCATCCCCAGCGACTACGCAACTCAACTGCTAGGCCTGGCCAATGGAATTCAAGGCGGCCTGGTTGCCTATGGAAAAGGCAGCACTTGCGTCCCCGGTTGCCCCCCCACGTACATGGATATTTCAGCGCAAGGGAATTCCTATGGATATTTTTATTTTCCTGACGGCCCACTGGCACCATCCGGCATGACCTACAACGCGCTCGGCGGTTTATACCTCGAGATCGATTGTGGGCTGCAGGCGGCCTACTACGCCAGCAATTCCTATTCCGAGATCACAGCTTAAACTTGTGGTTACTCGGGAGAGGGTGGCCCAGCGATTGCCGCCACCATGAACAACTCTGTCGGTATCGTCACCGACAGTACAGGCCGTATCTACGTCGCCGACTACGGCAACAACGCGGTGCGCGTCATTTATCCCGACGCGACCTTCACCAGCGGTTTCGAGCAGTGATCGGCAATCACCACAATCTACAATGTCAGTAAACCGCACGCGATGACGTAACCCCTCGTGTAACCGCCATGAATGGCGTTCGCATCGAGGTGGATCATGCGTTATCAACTTCACGTCCTGTGCAGTCTGTTTGCGGTCTGCGCCATCGCGCAGGCTGCCGATGGCGATCCGGATCCAGGCTTCGGCTCTGGCGGCAAGGTGCAGCTCAGCGCGGCTACGAGCGGCGCCGGAGGATCGAATCTCGTTGCCAGCGATGTGGCCGTGCAATCGAACGGCAAGATCATCGTCGCCGGTTACAACGACAACAACGATTGTGTTCTGGCCAGGCTCAATGTCAACGGCAGTCTCGACACGAGCTTCGGCGGCACCAACAATTTCTTACCCGGATTTGCCGGTTACGGTGACTGCTCGTTTACCGGCGTCGCCGTGCGCGCGGACGATCGCATCGTCACTGTTGCCAATCAACCGGACGGGGTAGCGTTCGTTGCCCAATTCACGGCGAATGGTTTGCCGGACTATGGCAATTTCGGCAGCAACGCAGCCACGTTGATCAGCCCGGCCAGCGGCGACAGCACGAACGTTTCGCGCCTGGTCATCGAAAGCAATGGCACGATCGACATCGCCGGTTTCTATCACCTGCAAAGCGCCAACAACAACGAGTTCCTGTTCGTCCAGATCAGCGCCGACGGCAAGACGGTGCAGCCGCTATTCCGCTACGAATTCGGCTCCGGCAACAACCAGGACGACCACGCGCTGGATCTGGCCATCGACGGCCAGGGCCGCTACGTGGTCGCCGGCTATCACCGCGGAGCAGGCGGCAACTACGACTTTGCCGCGATCCGTATCCTGCACAATCTTTATGACGTCGATCAGACGTTCGGTTCTGGCGGCCAGACGACAGTCGCGTTCGACCTCGGCGGCGACAACGGCGACTTCTGCAACGCTGTCGCCATCTTTCAGAGCAGCGGTTACATGGTGCTCGGCGGGCATTCAACCGCCAGCGTCGGCACCGGCACCTATCAGGCCGCGTCGCTGGCCATGCTCGACAACAATGGCAATCTCTTTTCTTACTACTCCGGCGGCATTGGCTATCCGGCAAAATTTCCCTACGCCTACAACCTGAATCCGAACGTGGGCCAGTCCAACGACATCACCAAACTGATCATCGATAACTACAACACCAAGTATCCGCAACTGCTCGCCATCGGTTCCGGCCTTCAGTACGGCACGCCTGTCGGCGAAATGTTCGGCGTCGCCCGTTTCGGACTGCCTGCTTATAGCAATTTCACGTTCGATACGACACTGAATGGCAAAGGCGTCGAGGGCGTTTACTTCGCCGAACGTCCGACCGGATTTGGAACACTCATGACGACCAACTACGGGCTCTCGGGTGCGTTCGCCAACGGCAAGCTCATCGTCGCGGGTTATACCCAGGGATCCGGTGGCAACCAGATGGCGATAATCCGGCTGGCCGCATTCGACGGCATCTTCAAGAACGGTTTCGACACGCCATCGTATTGAGCTTAGGACGAGGTATACAAATGAACATTTTTTCATCCACATTCCTGTTCACGTTTCGCTGCCAGTTATTGGCCGCCACGGCGCTCGTCTGCGCGTTGGCTGCATGCTCGCATGGCACGGGTGATGCGCAGGTGAGCACGGCGGCAAAATCCGCGGCGGTGCAGGGCAACGCCTGCGACCGCCATCTGCTCAGCGTGGCCGACGTCAACGGCATCCTCGATGCACCGGTGACCGGCAGCAAACCGCTGCCGGGCGATGCGCAGTCCTGCCTGTTCATCACCGCGATGGAAGACCAGGGCGGCTCGCACCTGAGCGTCGGCCTGCGTCCCGGCCTCGGCATCGCGACCTTGGCAACGTTCACCTCCGGACACATGAACGACTACGCGACATGGAAACCGCTCGCCGGCGTCGGCGACGAAGCGGTGTGGCTGCCCGACCTGCACGAAATCCAGGCACGCAAGGGCGATCTGCTATGCGGCGTCGGCGTGTTGGTCGGCATGAGCAAAACGCTGCACGACGCCGGCGAAGCCGCACAACAGAAAGCGCTCGGCGCGCTGTGCAACAAGATTTTTGCGGCTTATTGAAGACCCAACGTCAGTAATCCGCACCGAACGACGTAACCCAGGATGCCATAGCCGATCCAGGAGTCCGCCATGAGCGCTCACCAATCCGTCGAACGTCGCCATCCGCTCGCTGCCGCCGTCGCCGCGTGTTTTGCCCTTGCCGCCTTCGCGCCGCCGTGTTTCGCAAACTACGACAACGTGACGAACTGCAACGACACCGGCTCCGGTAGCCTGCGCGCCACCATCGCTGGCGCGGGCAACGGCGATACGATTGTGTTGAACCCGGTCACGATGCAATGCAGTGCGATCACGCTGGGCAGCGGCGAGATTGTCGTGCCGCAGAATGACCTCACGGTGAAATACAACGGCAACAACGCGAATCGCTTCACCCTTACCGGCAACAATCACCGGATTTTCCATCACACCGGCAGCGGTAAGCTCACGCTGCAGCGCCTGACGCTTCAGTTCGGTAAAGCAACCGACGCGGATGCCATCTCCATTGTAACCGGCAAGTACACATCCAACGCCGTACCGGGCGGCTGCGTGTATTCGGCAGGAGTCGTGGATCTGGAAAACTCCCAGGTCAAGTATTGCAGTGTCGCAGCCAGCAATATCGGAATCGGCGGCGGCATCGGCGCGATGAAGGGGCTGATCATGAACAACAGCACACTGCGCGACAATTCGGTGACTGCATTCGTATCTCCGACCTACGGATCGTACGCGGAATGCGGCGGCGCCTTCGCCGGCGTACCCGGACTCGGCGGTGGTAACGGCTACATCAACGTCAACTACAGCACAATTCGCGACAACGCCGTCGGCGGAAGTGGCGGCGGCTTGTGCATTATCGGCCCATTGGATAATTCGGGGCCGCAGTCCACGATCCTCAATTCAACCATCTCCGGCAACAGCGCCAACGACAGCAGCGCGATTTTATCCAGCGGTCTGCTGAGCATCGCCAACAGCACCGTCTCGGGCAACACCTCAACCAGCACCACTTACACGGCCAGCGCGATCTTCGTCGGCAAAATCCTGACCCTACGCAATTCCACCGTCGCTTTCAACAGCGCCACGAATGGTGCGGCGATCTGGTTCAACAATATCAAGTACGGTTCCAACGCACACTATCTGGTCGATTTCGAAAGTTCCATCGTCGCCAACAACACCTCGAACGGTACCGAGGCAGATGTCTACAGCCGGGTCGATCCCAGCCGGGCATTGACGATCACCGGCGCGAACAACATCGTGATGAGCACATCGGCCGGCGCGCCACTGCCTGGCGACACGCTGGCGGGCGATCCGCTGCTGCTGCCGTTGGCCAACAACGGCGGTCCCACCCTCACGCACGCCTTCCGCGACGGCAGCCCGGCGTTCGGTCACGGCAACAACAGCGGCAACTTCAGCAACGACCAACGCGGCTCAGGATTCGGGCGCGCGGTGAACGGCGTGGTGGATATCGGCGCGTACGAGGCGCAGGTGCGCGACGTGATTTTTGCCAACGGCTTCGATTAGCGCGGCGACGCCATGTCAGTCCCATGCACCGAATGACGTAACCCCATGCACAAAGCCGCAATCGAGATGGATGAGGGAGGACATATGCGCTGGATTCATGTTCGGGTCTTGATTCTCGGCACGCTTGCCGTGAGTGCCGGCGGTGTCCTCGCGCAGTCGAGCGGCACGTACGCGATCACCCACAGTGTGGTCGCGCCGGCGGCAACCTTGAGTGGCGGCAATTTCGGGCTGATCGGCACAGTGGGCCAAGCGTCCGCGTCGAAGTCCGGTGCGGGGGCTTACCAGATGACCAGCGGCTATGCCGCGGCGCTGTCCGTGCCGGATCGCATTTTCGCCAACGGCTTCGAACCTTGATCGGAGGATGATGTCATGCGTACTTTAAGTCCATTGCTCTCGTGCTGTTTGTTTGTCGCCAGTGCGGCGCTGGCCGCTCCGCTCGGCTCCGCGTTCACCTATCAAGGCCAACTGACCTTCAATGGATCGCCGGCCAGCGGCAATTTCGATTTCCAGTTCGCGCTGTACACGGTTGCCAGCGGCGGCACCGCAGTCGACACGATCACGCAAACGAGTCAGACCGTCAACGGCGGTTTGATTTCCACCGCGCTCGATTACACCGATGTGCCGTTCAACGGCCAGGCATTGTGGATCGAGGTGAGCGTGCGTCCGGCGGGCAGCGGCACTTACACGATACTGACGCCGCGTCAGGCGATCACGGCCACGCCCTACGCCCTGTTCGCGTTGAGTGGCAATGCCGGACCGCAAGGGCCGGCTGGAGCGCAAGGCCCGGCGGGTGCGGCAGGCGCGACCGGAACAACGGGCGCAACCGGGCCGCAGGGGCCGGCAGGTCCTCCGATCTCGCTTCCGTATGCGCAGACTATCAGTAACGGCAGTGCCGGATTCGCCGTCAGCAACAGCGGCGACGGTCTCAACGGTTTCACCAGCAGTGCCGGCAATAGCGGGGTCTATGGCAACAACACCGGCGGCGGCAAGGGTGTGTTCGGCGCCAGCGCATCCGGGGTTGGCGTCGAGGGTGGGTCAACAAGCGGCTACGGCCTTTATGGCTACAGCAGGAGCGGCAGTGGTGTGTACGGCCACACAGCGGGAACGAGCGGTCAGAGCGGCGCAGCCGGCGTATGGGGCGATACGCACGACTATTACGGCGTCTGGGGAACCAGCGTTGCCGGCGACGGTGTGCACGGCAACAGCATCAGCAGTTCGGGTGTATTCGGCGGCAGCAGCACCGGCGCGGGCGTCTGGGGCGAAAGCGCCGGCTACGACGCCGTGCACGGGCACACCAGCAATCCCAACAACAATACCAGCGGTGTCGCCGGTTTCGGCGACAACGGCAACAACGGCACCTTCGGTATCAGCGGCAGCGGCAACGGCATCGCCGGATTCAGCGGCAGCGGCAATGGCGTTTTCGCTCACAGCGATAACGGCTACGGCGTGGCAACCGACGGATCCACATCGCAAGCCGTCGACCAGAATGGATGGATCAAGGCTATGGTGCATGTAAGCCGCCCTGCCAGCGGCGGTGTCGGCAGTATTTCACGCTGCTTCAACTCGCAATTGCCGGCCCTTACAGCTTCCGTTCCGCCATGCGGATTCAGCTACGGCGAGCCAGTGACCGGCACGATGACGATCGACTTCGGGTTTCCTGTCGATAGCCGGTTTTTCACCCTAACTGGCACGGGAGATGGAACGATCGTTTCCGCGTGCACTGCAAGCGATGGCGTGTTTTGCTCGCATCCACCGACATCGGTCACCAGCATGACTATCAATATGGCCAATCCGAGCCGAGGCATCCTGGTCGATGAACCGTTCAACGTCATCGTTTACTGAATCCATGTAGACCGCCACGCTACGACTCTCCATAACCAGCAATCGTGTAGAGCACGCCACCACCGTGAGGAACGCCCATCATGAAACGCACCCGTCTCACGATCATCGCCATATTGGTTGCGCTGGTTCTGGCCGCTGGCTACGCCCGTACCGCATCGGCGCCTTTCAGCAGCAAGTGCGCGACGTGATTTTTGCCAACGGCTTCGGTTAGCGCGGCGTCGACAGCAACTTCCGCGTGACCGGATCCAAATCCATTTCTATACCCGGTAGCGCGCGCAGTTGCGCGCGCGCCGTTCGTTGCATGCCTTCGCCTTCGGCGCGGCGCGGGCCGGTGGCGCGGCAATGGCCGAGCAGGAGGTGGATTTCGAGCGGCCTGACCGGATCGCCAACGCCGTGCGCCCGGTCGAATTCGGCCTTCGAGCTTTCCAGCAGGGGCACGGCTTCGGCGCAGCGATCGGCGCCGATCAGGAAATCGGCCAGTGGTACCTTCCAGTTGAACATGTCTATCTTGTGCGCTTGCGCAAGCTTCTCGCCGATCGCCAGTGCGGCACGGAAATCGCGTTCGGCGTCGGCGCTACGGCCGGCAAGTTCTTCGGCGGTGCCGAGCTCGCGCAGGGCGATGGCGGTATTGGCGGAACCCACGCCTTCGCGCTGGCGTTGCAGCGTCACTGCGTTGCGCTCGTAGATCACCGCCTCGGTGTACTTGCCTTCCCGGATCAAGGTGCTGGCCAGGTTTTCGCAATCGAGCGCAGCGTCTATCTGGCCATTGCTGCTGCCGTGTTGCGCTAGCACATCGCGCTGCAGGCGCTCGGCTTCGGCCCATTGCCCGCTGTGCGACAAGGCGTACGCGAGATTGTTCATCGCCGTCAGCGTGTTCGGATGCGTAGCGCCCAGCGTACTCCGAAAGCGTGCAAGCACTTCGCGCGCCAGCGGCACAGCGCTAGCGAAATCGCGGCGCCCCACGTGGATGACCACGAGCATGTTCAGCGCTTCGCTGATTTTTGGATGCGTGGCCGGCAACGTGGCGCGGAAAATCGCCAGCGCGTGCTCAGCGAGGGTTTGCGCGGCGTCGGGACGATTCACATCCGCGTACACGCTGGCAAGGCCGATTTCGGCAAAGCCGACCAGCGGATGCGCGGCACCGTAGATTTTTTTGCGGATCGCGACGCTGCGCTCGAGCAGCGGCACGGCCTCGTCGTAATCGCCGGACTCGTCCAGATGTACGCCGAGGTTCAACAGCGACGTCGCCACTTCGGCGTCGCCGGCGCCCAGTTTCTTTTCACGGATGTCCAGCGCACGCCAGTACAGCGCCAACGCATCCACGCGCTTGCCCATGTCGTCGAGATTCCCGGCGTAGTTGTCGAGATAACGTGCCGTCTCCACTGCCTCGCCACCGTAATGGCGTTGCGCGGAATGCACCGCTTCGGCCAGCAGCGCATCGGCCTCCTTGAAACGGCCCTGACCGCTCTTGAGCGCCGCCAGATGATCCAGACTTTCGATGACCGCCGGATCGTCCACCGGCAACAGCGCACGGCGCATCGCCAGAGCGCTGCGCAGCAGCGGTTCGGCCTGCGCGTAATCGGCCTTTAAACGCAGGATGCGGCCGAGTTCGTCCAGACTTTCGGCGACCTCGGCATCGGCGCGCGCCGGATAGTGGCGGCGCAGCATCAGCGCCTGTTGCGCCAGTGGCAACGCGCGGTCGTAAAGACCAAGATCGGTATACGTCGTCGCCACCGTCTGCAACAGACGCGCACGCACGGTGGGTTCGATATGCGCATCCGAACGCAAACGCTCGGTGCCTTGATCGAGCAGATCCTGCGCGCTGACGGACGCGCCGCGCGACAAGGCTGGATCGGCGCCCTTGAACAAACCGACCAGAAATGCAGTGACCTGCTGCGACACTGCCGCTTCGTGCGTCTTCTCGCGTGCCTGTCGCAGCGCAAACGCCAGCGCAGCAACCAGCGCAAGCACACCGAGCGTCGAGGCGACCACGCCAAGACGATGGCGGCCGATGAACTTGCGCGCGCGATAGCCGGCGCGATCGCGCCGCGCCGAGATCGGCTGACCATCGAGAAAGCGTTGCAGATCCTTCGCCAAGGCGTCCGCCGTGGCGTAGCGCCGTGGCGGATCGCGTTGCATCGCCTTGAGCACGATGGTATCCAGATCTCCGCGCAGCCGTCGCGCCGGCACTGGCGCATCGGCGCTCCCCGCCTTGCTCGGCGCAACCAGGCGGCCGGTTTCCAGCGTGCGCAACGCCGCTTCCGGCGTCGACGCATCGGCCGCATCCAGCGCGTGTCGTCCGCTGAGCAGCTCGTACAGCACACCGCCGAGCGCGTAGATGTCGGCGGCGGTGCCGATGGATTCGCCGCGCAACTGTTCCGGCGCCGCGTAGGCCGGTGTCAGCGGACGATGTCCGGCATCAACGGTGACGCCGGTCTGTGCGTCGTCGAGCAATTTGGCGATGCCGAAATCCAGCAGCTTGGCCTCGCCGTTCGCGGTCACCAGAATATTAGACGGCTTGATGTCACGATGCACGATGAGCCGGCCGTGAGCGAACTGCACGGCAGCGCAAATATCCAGAAATAACTTTATCCTTTCTTCCATTTTTATACTTTTATCGATGCAGTATTGCAGTAGCGGCTGGCCGTCGACATATTCCATGGCAAAATACGGGCGGCCGTCCGTGGCAATGCCGCCGTCAATCAAATGGGCGATGTGCGGATGCTCCAGCCGCGCCAGGATCTGGCGCTCGCGCAGAAAGCGGGCGATCACGGCCTCGCTGTCCATGCCGCGTTTGATCAGCTTCAGCGCCGCACGCTGCTCGAACTGGCCATCGGCGCGTGCGGCCAGCCAGACCACGCCCATGCCGCCACGACCGAGTTCACGCGACACCTGCCAGGGCCCGACGCGTTCGTCGGCGCTCATGGATTCGTTGTCGTTGCTCTCCACCCAATCGGCGGCGACAAGATGGCGTGCTGAATCCACGCCGCTGTCGAACTTCGCCGCCGAAGCATCCGCGGCGAGCAGTACTTCGACCTCACGCCACACATCGGCGTCGCCGGCACACAATTTCTCCAGCAGCGCAGCGCGCGCCTGCGGTGGCGCTTCGACGGCTTCGTCGAAGATCGCAGCAATGCGCTGCCAACGTTGCGTGTCCATGTTCAGGACTGCGCTTCGTCCAGGCCCAGTTGATGCACGAGGAAAGCCCGCGCACGGCGCCAGTCGCGAAACACGGTGCGCTCGGTCAGTTCCTGCATGTGCGCGATTTCGGTGATTTCCAAGCCGCCGAAGATGCGCCATTCAACCAGTTGCCCGGCGCGCGGATCGACTTCCGCCAGCCGCGTCAGCGCGGCATCGAGCGCGACCAGATCGACCATGTCCGTGGCGACGCCGATCTCGTCGCGCAAACCAGTGATCGTGAACGGACCGCCGCGTTTCAGGCGCGATCGCGCACGCGCGTGATCGACCAGAATCTGGCGCATCGCGCGCGCCGCCAGCGAAAGAAAATGCACGCGGTCGATTTCTGCGGCTTCCGGCACCGCATGCAGTTTGAGATACACCTCATGCACCAGCGCTGTGGTATCGAGCGTCGCCGGACTACCCGCCGCGCGGCGCTGACTGCGCGCGATGCGGCGCAACTGCTGGTAGACGAGGGCGAACAGGGCCTGTGAGGCTTCGGCCGGGATGGTATTGGGTGCTGTCATCGTTTTGTCGATGCCGCTGCGATGTTGCCCTGTGGGTGGAGCTTAGCGCAAACACGGCGTGCCGCCGATATTCACGATTCAGACCGTGACGATGCATGCCGCGCAATGGCTCAAGCAGGACAAGAGTATCGGCGTATTGAGCCGGGCAAATACGTTGGCGTGCTAAGGCCGAGCGCGGTCATAGCGGCCGACTTCGCATCATTCAACTTTGCGGCAAGTTCTGCGCCGCGGGTGAAGCCCTGCACAGCCGCATCCAGATCGCCGCGATCGTGTGCAATCAAGGCACATTGAATGTCGGCGATGCCCGCCACGAACGTGTCGGTCGAAGGCAGCGTCTCGCTCCGGGCCTGGGCGCAGACTTTTGCTGCGGTATCGAGATCCCCGCGCAAGCGCAAGCCTTCGCTGTATTCCTGCAAGGCCTCGATCTTCTGGTCGCGCGCATGTGCACGTTCGTCGAGCGCAATGGCGCGGCGAAAATCGTTCATCACATCATCGCTTGCCGCCTCGCTCATATTCATTGCGGCAAATGTCGAAACAACCCACGCCTCGCCCTTGATATCGTCGACTTCTTCGTTGATCGTCTCGGCGTTGTGTATCGCAATCTTGGCGGCATCGCGATCGCCAAGGTTCCAGTGCATATTGGCCAGATTGCTGTAGATGATCGCCAGACGCGCGCGATTGCCGATGCGTTGATAAATCGCCAGCGCCTGCTGATACTCGTCGCGCGCCGCCTGCGGACGGCTTTGCTCATATTCGATGTTGCCGACCAGCTCATGCGCATCGGCTTCGTACAATGGATTGCCGGTGTGGCGATAGCCGGCAATCGCATGTTGCAGCAGCGCCACCGCTTCTTCCCTGCGATCCTGCAAACTGCGCGCAACGGCGAGGTTGTACTGCGCGTCGGCGGTCAGTCCGGGCTCGTCGCGTCCCTGCGCCAGTTTCAACGCCAGCTCGGCGTGCCTGGCCAGCGCCACACTGTCGTTGCGACTTTCCGCGATATTGACCGCTTTCAATTCGATGCGCGGATCGCCGGCGCTGCCGGGAAGTTTGCGCAATTGCGCGAGCACCGCATCGGCCTTGTCGGGCTGGCCGGCACTCAGCAAATCCTTGATATAGGCAAAATGCAACTCCGGATTTTCCGGATCCAGCGCCAGCAGTTGTCGGTCCAGCTCGAGCGCTTTCGGCCATTCCAGCGTCTGCACGGCAACTTCTCTGGCAATGTGCAATTGCTGCCCTGCTGGCAAGCCGGCACTGAACGCAACCGCTTGCCGCGCCGCCGCCAGAGCCTTGGCGTCGTAGCCAAGCGTTTTCCATGCTTGCGCAAGATAGTCGTAGGCTGGCGCGTAACCCGGTGCGATCACGACCGCTTCGAGCAACTCGTCCTTGGCCCGAGCAGGATCGCCCTTGCGCAACGCATCCAGCGCCAAACCCATGCGTCGCGCCACTTCCGTATTCGGTGGCTGCGCCATGCCGACTTGCTACTCCTCGACCGCGGTCGCCGGCGCGAAGCCGGCTTTCTCGCGCAGGCTCGATCCAGCTTTATCGACCAGGGTCGGCAAGTCGGCGAGCGCGCCGGACTCGGCAACACTGGCGACTAACGCGCCAGTGCGGGCATCCTGCAAGGCCAGATCCAAATGCAGGCCCGCATCGCCGGCGCGGGCGGAAACCAGATAACTGCCGCTGAGCACGTAGTCGGTACCCAGGCGCTTGCGTAAGGTGACCAGACTCTGGCGCGCATAGCCGCCGGCGAGCGGTGCGGCCAGATCAGCGCGCGCCGGGCGCACCAGTTCGTCGGGCAGCGCGTGCAGTTTGCCGCCGAGTGCGAGTTGCGTGGCCAGCATCTCAGCCAGTGCCGGCGCCAGCCAGGCGTTATTCTGGTTTTGCGACAGATTGTTGAAATCGACGAGGGCCATCGACGAACCCGGCGCGATCGGTCCGGTCGGCGGACGTTCGCGCAGTTCCACCAGCAACGCGGTCGCGACCACGACGACGACTGCGGCGATCGCAGCAAGACCGCTGCGATGGCGGCGGGCGAATTTCCGCGCGCGATAAAACAGGTTGTCGCGGCGTGCCGATATGGGTTTGCCGCCGAGGTATTTTTTCAGGTCATCGGCGAGTATCGCGACACTGGCGTAGCGACGCGCGGGCTCGCGCTTGAGCGCGGTGAGCACGATCGTATCCAGATCGCCCCGCAGATGCCGCAGCGCTACCGGCGCCTGCGTGCGTTTGAGCCGGCTCGGCGCCACCGGCCCGGTGGATTGCACGATGCGCAGCACATCGCGCGCGCCGGCGGCGGCGCTGAAATCGTGCGTGTGCCGGCCGGTGAGCAATTCGTACAGCACGCAACTGAGTGCGTAGACGTCGGTCTGTTCGCTGATCTTGCCGCCGGCCATCTGCTCCGGCGCGGCGTAGGCCGGCGTCATCGGCCGCTCGCGCTGGATATCAGTGAGCGTGGCGGCATCGCCATCGTCGCCGGCAATGAGTTTGGCGATGCCGACATCAAGCAATTTCACCTCGCCCTTGGCGGTGACGAGAATGTTCGTCGGCTTCAGATCGCGATGCACCACATGCTGCTCGTGGGCGAACTGCACCGCTTCGCAGACATCCAGAAACAAGCGCAGGCGCCATTCCAGCCGCACGGCATGATCGTGGCAATAGTGCAGCAGGGGCACGCCATCGACATGTCCCATCGCGAAGTACGGACGGCCATCCTCGGCCGCGCCGCCGTCGATCAGATGCGCAATATGCGGATGATCCAGCCGTGCCAGGATCTGGCGCTCGCGCAGGAAACGCGCGAGCACCGCATCGGAATCCATGCCGCGCTTGATCAGCTTGAGCGCCGCGCGCTGCTCGAACTGGCCGTCGGCGCGCTGCGCCAGCCAGACCACGCCCATGCCGCCGGTGCCAATCTTGCGTTCCAGCCGTCACGGGCCAATGCGCGTGCCGACGAGCGCGGCGTCGATCTGCTCCATTGCCTCGCGGTCGACATTCGGGCGCAACGGCGACGGCGCACTGGCCTAATCCGATCGTTGCGCCGAATCCTCCGACTCGAGCATGGACGCGACGATCCGCTTCATCTCGGCATCTTCGCCGCACAGACTGTCGAGCAGATGCGGACGTTGCACTTGCGACACGCCGAGCAGTCGCTCGAAAACGTCGCCGATGCGTTCCCAGCGTTGCGTATCCATGTTCAGGCGCGCGCCGATGCGCGCTGGAATTGCCGCCGCCGCAACGTCAGCGCCGCGATCCATCCACTGCATGTCAAAACCGAACGAGCCGCCATCGTGTGCCCCAGTCGATTCGCTATCCAGCGCGCGGACTCCCCCGCCGCGACTATAGATTCGCCGCATCGCCCGCACAAGCGCTGCGATCTTGCAAGCTCGACGCGCAGGCCTGACGTGCAGGCCAGACTTGATATGCTGCGGTCCGCCCCGACCTTGAGCAGCCTGTCAACAAAGGATTCCGCCGTGTCCGATTCGCCGCATATTTTCGACGCCACCGAAGCCACGTTCGAGACCGACGTCATCCAGGCTTCGTTGACCACGCCAGTGCTGGTCGATTTCTGGGCCGCCTGGTGCGGGCCGTGCAAATCGCTGGGACCGATCCTGGAAAAAGTCGTGGCCAGCTACAACGGCGCGCTGAAACTGGCCAAGGTCGATACCGATACGCAGCAGCAACTCGCCGCGGCGTTCGGCATCCGCAGCCTGCCGACCGTTGTCCTGGTCAAGGATGGCCAGATGCTCGACGGCTTCATGGGCGCATTGCCGGAATCGCAGATACGCGAATTCCTGCAACGCCACATTGTGGCAAATGCGGCAAATGGGGAAAAAGATACTCCGGTCGCTGC
>JANWJJ010000139.1 GCA_025451955.1 Rudaea sp.
CAACGATGTTGAGTGCCGCGCCGACGGATATCGATCTGGATCTGAAAGCGTTCGAGGAGCGGGTGAATTCGCATCTGGTCGGCAAGTTCGTCAACATTGCAAGCCGCTGTGCGGGATTTATCGAAAAACAATTCGATGGACGCCTCGCGGCAACGCTCGCGCCCGAGCTGCGCGCACACTACGAGCGCGCTCGCGAACGCCTGGAACAATGCTGGCAGCAGCAACGTCACTACCAGAACGACGATTTTGCCCAGATCACGCGCGAGATCATGAGCGAGGCCGACCACATCAATGGCCTGATTGCGCAATGGCAACCGTGGAAACTGGCGAAAGACCCTACGCAGCACGAACATCTTCACGCCGTTTGCACGCTCGCGATCAATTATTTTCGCCTGCTGGCGATCTACCTCAAGCCGATCATTCCCGCAACAGTCGCGCGCGTCGAAGCATTTCTCAACGAGACATTCACACGCTTCGATCAGGCCAACGAACTGCTGCTCGGAAAATCCATCCAGCCCTTCCAGGCACTGATTACCCGCATCGACCCGAAGCAAATCGAAACCATGATCGAATCCTCGAAAGACTCTCTGGAACAGAAGCCTTCACCCTCTCCCCAACCCCTCTCCCATCAAGGGAGAGGGGCTAAAGCAGCAAGCCGCGGATCTTCCACCTCTCCCCTTGTGGGAGAGGTCGACGCGCACAGCGCAGCGGGAGAAGGGGCAACGTTGCCTCACCCTCGATCCACTGCCGCAAATCCCGCCACCATTTCCATCGACGACTTCGCCAAGCTCGACCTGCGCATCGGCATCGTGCTGCAATGTGGATTTGTGGACGGCTCGGATAAATTGCTGCGTTTCGAACTCGATGCCGGCGATCTGGGCAAGCGCCAGATTTTTTCCGGCATCCGCGCCAGCTACGGCGAACCAGAGAAACTGGTCGGGCGCAAGGTCGTGTTCATCGCCAACCTCGCGCCGCGCAAGATGCGCTTCGGCGTGTCCGAAGGCATGATTCTTTCGGCGGGTGGCGACGGCGGTTTGTTCCTGCTCGACGTGGACAACGGTGCGGCAGCCGGCATGAGCGTGAAATAGTCGGCCGCAATCGCTGCTTGATCGCGCAAATCGTATCAACGGTTTACTTTCGTCCACCCCACGGCCTAGAATCGCCAGAGAGTTCGCAAGGGGGATCGTCGTGACACTTGCACTTCGCGCTGCCGGAATCGGCAGTTGTATCCTGCTGCTTTTATCCGTTCCAGCGCTGGCGCAAGTCGTCGTTCCCGCCAATGCTTCGTTCGCGCTAAACGGCGGCAACCTCGATCTTGCGGGAACCGGTCTGCAAGTCGCCGGAGCCTTCTCGCTCGGCGCGGGAAATGTGAACAATGCGGCAAATGTCGCTATTGCATCGGGCGGTAGTCTCGACGGCGGCAGCGGTACGATCACGCTGTTCGGCGATTGGTCGAACACCGGCACTTTCACCGCCGGCACGGGCAGCGTGAATTTCGTCGGCGGCAGCGTCGCGCAGTCGAACATCAGCGGCAATTCCATTTTTTATGGCGCCAGCTTCGTCAGCGCGGCCGGAAAGAACTACGTCTTTGCCGTCGGCGCCACGCAAAACATTTCCAGCCTGCTGACGATAACCGGTACGGCGGCGCTTCCGATCCAGTTCCGCAGTTCCGCCGCCGGTCAAGTCGCGAACATCGACCTGCTGCCCGGAGGCTCGCAGAACATCGTCCACGTCGGCGTTTCCGACATGCACGCCACCGGCCAGCATCTGGCCGCCAGCCAGACCAACGAAGGCGGCACGGGCAACGCTGACGGCTGGTTCATGTCCGGCGTCAACGGCGGCGGCAATGCCGTGCCGACGCCGACGCTGTCCGGAATCGGCGCGTCATTGCTGGCGCTGCTACTCGCCGTTTTCGCCGCATTCGTTTTCCCGACATTTCGTAAAGGGGAGTAAACCCATGAACTTGCGCTCTCGATTGTCCATCTGCCTCGTCATCGTCGGGATGCTGTTGACCGCTTCGGCGCTCGCGCAAAACGTCGTTGTTACGCCACCCAGTGGAGGCGATTTCGTGATCGGCAGCGGGCACCTGGTCGTTCCCGACCTGAACGCGGCGACTGAACAGGTTAGCCCGGTTTGTTTCGACACCAGTGTCGGCATCTTCGGTCCTTGCACACCCGGCTCGAACATCGGACTCCCAGGCGCGACCGGTGCCGCCGGTCCGCCGGGTCTGCCGGGCTCGCCGGGTGCGCAGGGTATCCAAGGCCCAATAGGCGCGCAGGGTCCGCAGGGTCCGCCGGTCACGTTCCAGGGCGCTTGGAATAATGCACGCACGTATGCCCTCGGCGATGCCGTGTCCTACAACGGCAGCTCGTACATTTCGCTGGTGAGCGGCAACATCAACAACCAACCGGACACGGCCGTCGTGCAGTGGTCCCTGCTGGCGCAGCAAGGCGCGATAGGTCCGATGGGCCCGATAGGTCCGCTGGGCCTGACCGGCGCCACCGGCTTAACGGGGGCCACGGGTGCAACCGGACCGATCGGACCCACTGGGCTTACGGGTGTAACCGGACCGATCGGACCCACCGGGGCTACGGGTGCAACCGGACCTATTGGAGCAACCGGCGCCACGGGCCCAACTGGCGCGACGGGCCCAGCAGGATCGAGCACGATTATTCCGTTCGCGTCGGGCAATACATTGAGTGTGACTACGATTCCGGGCGGGTTGCCCGGCACCGGCGCGCTGCTAGGCTTCGGCAATGGTGTCGATGGCGTCTCCATCGGCCCGACGATCGACCTGACCGGTGGCCCGGGCACCGCGCTGAACTTTGCCTTCAGCATGCCGCGCAACGGCACCATCACGTCCGTCTCCGCCTACTTCAGCAGCGCCATCGCGCTCAGCTTGGTCGGCACCACGGTCACCCTGACCGGCCAGCTTTACTCATCCACCGCACCCAACAACACGTTCACGGCGATCCCGGGAGCTACCGTCACACTGGCTCCCGCACTGACGGGGATAGTCTCGACAGGCGCAGCCGCCAACGGCGTCGTCACCGGCCTGAACATCCCGGTAACGGCACAGACACGCCTGTTGTTCGTGGGGTCGGCGAACGCTACCGGTCTTTCGCTTATCGACACGGTTTCGGGTTATTGGAGCGCCGGCGTAGCGATTCAGTAGCGGCTGCCAAATGCAATGCGCATAGGCATAATCGCCGCATGCGCATCTGCCTGTCCATGATCGTCAAGAACGAGTCGGCGGTGATTGAACGCTGCCTGCGTTCGGTCAAACCGTACATTCATTCATGGGCGATTGCAGATACCGGATCGAACGACGGTACGCAGAAAATCGTTCGCGGATTGATGGCCGACCTGCCCGGCGAATTGATCGAGCGGCCATGGGTGGATTTTTCCACCAATAGAAACCAGGCGCTCGAACTGACGAAGGAATACGGCGATTACGCGCTGATCATCGACGCCGACGAAGTTCTCGAAGCCGACGTGGATTTCGCCTGGGGCAATCTCGGCGCACCAGGTTATATGCTGGAACTCATCTACGGCATCACTCGCTATCGACGAGTCGCACTGCCGAAGCTCGACGCCAACTGGCAATGGCAAGGCGTGCTGCACGAGGCCTTGGTGTCGCCGCACGCGGCGCAGGCGCAATTCCTGCCCGGCCTGCATATTCGTGTGCATTCCGACGGCGCGCGCAGCCGGCAATCGCAAACCGAAAAATTCACGCGCGACGCCGAAGTGCTGCGGCACGCACTGAAGGACGAACCGGGTAACGCACGCTACCAGTTCTATCTGGCACAAAGCCTGCGTGATGCCGGCGACCTGTCCGGCGCCATCGCCGCTTATGAGGAACGTGTCGTGATGGCCGGTTGGCCCGAAGAAGTATACTTTGCGAAATTCCAGATCGCGGTGTTGAAAGAACGTGCGCAGGCGCCGTATCCAGATATCGTCGCCGCCTATCTCGACGCCTGGGATTACCGCTCAACCCGTGCCGATGCGCCCTGTGAGCTGGCGCGGTTTTTCCGGTTGCAGAAACGCTACGCGGCCGCGCGTGAATTCGCGCGTATTGCTGCGACATTACCGCCATCGAACGACGTGCTTTTCATCGACCAGACCGTTCCCGATTGGCGCGCGCGCGACGAGCTGTCGATTGCCGAATACTGGTGCGGCAACTACGCAGAGAGTGCGCGCCTGTGCCGCGAACTGCTCGCCGATGCGCGCCTGCCGGATACCGAACGCGCACGTGTGCAGAGCAATCTGGAATTTTCGCTGCCGCATCTAAAGACAGCGAAGAACTGACCACCTGCCTAGGCTGCACGCAACGGAAGCGCCAGGAAGGTTTGAATACCATCTCTGTCATTCCGGCAAAAGCCGGAATGACGGCAGAAAAAGAGACTTTTGCAGGGTTCCCTAGCAAAGGAGCCGATTTTTACGCGTTTTTTATTTCGCCGCCTGCCATTTTTATACCTTCCTTATCTACCAGCACCTAAAGTGCCCGCCGATTTCATTGCGGACGCATGGGCATGGATTTCCTCTACCTCGGTTTGTTGCTCGTCCTCGCCGGGCTGACCTACGGCTATCTGCGCCTGTGCGCGCGGCTGGAGGGACGCAAATGAATCCCCTCTATGCAATCGCCGCCCTGGTCGCCGCGGCCCTTGGCGTCTATCTGACCCTGGCGCTGCTGAAACCGGAGTGGTTCGAATGAGCGCCAATGCATGGCTTCAGATCGTCCTGTATCTGGCCGTCTTGTTGCTGCTCGCGAAACCACTCGGCGCCTATATGGCGCTGGCGTTCGCCGACACGCCGAATCGCGTCACCCGTGCGGGCACGGGCGTGGAAAAAGTGATTTATAAACTTTGCGGCATCCGTGCCGACGAGGACATGGACTGGCGCCGCTACGCCCTGGCCATGCTGGTGTTCAATATCGCTGGCCTGCTGATCGTCTATCTGTTGCAGCGCGTGCAGCAATGGCTGCCGCTGAATCCGCAGAATCTCGGCGCGGTCAGTGCGGATTCGGCGATGAATACCGCGATCAGCTTTGCCACAAACACGAACTGGCAGGGCTACAGCGGCGAATCGACGTTGAGCTATCTGACCCAGATGCTGGGTTTGTCGGTGCAGAATTTCCTTTCCGCCGCGACCGGCATCGCCGTGCTGATTGCGCTGATCCGCGGCTTTGCGCGCAGGACCGCGCACGGCATCGGCAATTTCTGGGTCGATCTGACGCGCAGCACGCTCTACGTGCTGCTACCGCTGTCCTTCTTGCTCGCACTCGTGCTGACGGCGCAGGGCGTACCGCAGACGTTCAAGCCATATGCAAGTGTGCCGCTGGTCGAAGCCACGATCGCTACCGAAACCGTCAAGGACGCCGACGGCAACGCAGTGAAAGACGCCAATGGCAAGGAAGTCACCAAGCAAACCAAGGTGACCGAACAATCGCTGCCGCTGGGACCCGCCGCATCGCAGATCGCGATCAAGCAGCTCGGCACGAATGGCGGCGGTTACTACGGCGCCAATTCCGCGCACCCGTTCGAGAACCCAACGCCGCTGACGAATTTTCTCGAGATGCTGTCGATCCTGCTGATTCCCGTGGCACTGTGTTACACGTTCGGAAAAATGGTCGGCGACACGCGCCAAGGCTGGACCCTGCTGATCACGATGATGGTGATTTTCGTGCCGCTGCTACTCGCGTGCGTGCTGGCCGAACAGGCCGGCAATCCTGCGCTGGCGCACTTGAATATCGATCAGCACGCCTCGGCCCAGCAAGCCGGCGGAAATATGGAAGGCAAGGAAACGCGCTTCGGCATCGTCAATTCCGCGCTGTGGGCGACCGCGACGACGGCGGCTTCGAATGGCTCGGTCAATGCGATGCACGATTCGTTCACTCCACTCGGCGGCTTGATCCCGATGTGGCTGATGCAACTGGGCGAAGTCATTTTTGGCGGTGTTGGTTCGGGTCTGTACGGCATGCTCGCGTTCGCCATCGTCGCCGTGTTTATCGCCGGGCTGATGGTCGGACGCACGCCGGAATATCTCGGCAAGAAGATCGAAGCGTATGAGATGAAGATGGCCAGCCTGGTCGTACTGATTCCTTGCGCGCTGGCCGTGATCGGTACCGCCATCGGCGTGCTTGCACCCGCCGGGCTGGCGGGCTTGGGCAATCCTGGCTCACATGGGTTCAGCGAGATTCTCTACGCGTTCTCGTCGGCGTCGAACAATAACGGTAGTGCATTCGGCGGCCTGTCGGTCAACACGCCGTTCTGGAACACCTTGCTCAGTATCTGCATGTTCCTGGCCCGCTTCCCGCTCGCGATCGGCATGCTCGCGATCGCCGGCTCGCTGGCGGCGAAGAAACAGATACCCGTGTCGGCCGGCACGCTGCCGACACACACACCGTTGTTCGTCGTACTGCTCACCAGCGTTGTCATCGTGATCGGCGCGCTGACTTTCCTGCCCGCGCTCGCACTCGGGCCGATCGCCGAATACTTGATGGCTACGGGGCACTGACATGACCGCCACCACCGTTCGAACCGGCGTGCTGAACAAGGCGCTGCTGCTGGCCGCGACCGCGGATGCATTCCGCAAACTGTCTCCGCGTCTGCAATTGCGCAATCCGGTGATGTTCGTTGTCTTCGTCTGCAGCGTGATGACGACCGGCTTGTGGTTGCAGGCCGTCTTTTTTCAAACTCGCGGTGGACGCGGCGACGCGCCAGCCGGATTCATCGCCGGCGTTGGCCTGTGGCTGTGGTTCACTTTGCTGTTCGCCAATTTTGCCGAAGCGATCGCCGAAGGTCGCGGCAAAGCGCAGGCTGCCGCCTTGCGCGGTGCGCGGCGCGAGACGGCGGCAAAGAAGCTCGCCACGCCGCAACACGACGCACGCGTCACCTACCTGCCCGGCAACGAATTACGCGCGGGCGACTACGTGCTGGTCGAGAGCGGCGATGTCGTACCCGGCGATGGCGACGTGATCGAAGGCGCGGCAACCGTCGACGAAAGCGCCATCACCGGCGAATCGGCTCCCGTGATCCGCGAATCCGGCGGCGACCGCAGCTCGGTCACTGGCGGCACGCGCGTGCTGTCGGACTGGATCGTGGTGCGCATCGCGCGCAATCCCGGCGAGAGTTTTCTTGACCGCATGATCGCGATGGTCGAGGGCGCCAGCCGGCGCAAGACGCCGAACGAGATCGCGCTGACTATACTTTTGGCAAAGTTCACATTGATATTTTTGCTCGCCTGCGCGACCCTGCTGCCGTATTCGCTCTACAGCGTGCAGGCTGCCGGCCGCGGCGAGCCGATCACGATCACGGTCCTGGTCGCGCTGCTCGTATGCCTGATTCCAACCACGATTGGTGGTCTGCTCTCAGCGATCGGCATCGCCGGCATGGATCGCATGATCCAGGCGAACGTGATTGCCACATCGGGTCGCGCCGTCGAAGCGGCGGGCGATGTGGACGTCCTGCTACTGGACAAGACTGGCACGATCACGCTCGGCAATCGCCAAGCGGTCGCACTGCATCCCGCGCCCGGCATCGGCCTGGAAGTGCTCGCCGATGCAGCGCAACTGGCCTCGCTCGCCGACGAAACGCCGGAGGGTCGCAGCATTGTCGTGCTGGCGAAGGAAAAATTCGGCCTGCGCGAACGCGAGGTCGGCAGCAGCAAGGTCCACTTTGTACCATTTTCAGCCAATACGCGGATGAGTGGCGTTGATCTCGACGGCAGGACGATCCGCAAGGGCGCGCTGGACGCCGTCGAAAAATACCTGATCGCCGCAAACTCCGCACTACCGACCGATGTGCGCCGAACTGCGCCGCATGGGGATCAAGACGATCATGATCACCGGCGACAACCCGATCACGGCAGCCGCGATCGCGGCCGAGTCCGGGGTCGACGATTTCCTCGCGCAGGCGACGCCCGAGACGAAGCTCGAGCTCATTCGCGATCACCAGAAGGGCGGCCGGCTCGTCGCGATGACCGGGGACGGCACGAACGACGCGCCCGC
>JANWJJ010000140.1 GCA_025451955.1 Rudaea sp.
CCTAATCACAGTATCCAATGACAGATAGGTATCGGCCAAATGCGGAACTATCTCTGCCGAAAGGCGGCACCGCAAACCTGCATCCAAGGCTGGCAACACTTCTCACTCAGCTATTCGGTGACGGCAGGTCTTCCCGAGTGCCAGCTCGCTTCCGTGCCATGAGCTGCTCTACCCTTCGACTCACCTTAGCTATCGCCTTTCGCCTCGCGCAGAACCAGCTCGACATCCAATTCCAACGTATCACCTGCCTGATTCGTTGTGGATGCATTCCCGGCGAATTGGCCAGAGACGATCACGATACGCCTCGTTGGGACACCGTAATTTGCAAGACAGTCCGCGATGCCACGGGAACGCCGTTCTGCCAGCATTTCCGCGGCCCGGCCGGTGCCGTCGACACCCACCTTCACCACGATAAGCGTCTTTCTGAACTCAACGAGCGCTTGCGCCAGAGACTGCAATGCGCGACAACCCGCTGGACTAAGTCGAAGGTTGCTATCATCGAACTTCACACGCTGCGCAAGATTGATGCCGATACGCTCGGGCGTGCGCGCCAACGGCGTGTCAGCACCGAGAACTTGCAACAGCCGGCCCTGCAATACATCCAGGTAATATCCCGCTTCCGATGCACTGAGCGAATCACGGCTGTTTTTCGCCAGATCCCGCTTCGCTTGCGCTTCGCTCCTTCGTTCACTCAAACCGCTGTGTTCGGGAACAGTGGGAGTGTTCACAGCGTGCCGCGGCACAACGGGGCGCGTTGGTGCGTGCCCGCTGCAAGCAACGATCGTGCACAGAGCAAGCATCAACAAAACCGATAGCACCCGAGCTGCGCATTGACGGCGGAAATCAACGATCTGCATGTGCTTGCCCTGCCTGCAGGAACTTCATGAAGTCGGACAGATCGAGTGGCCTGCTGAAAAGGTAACCTTGCGCGTAAAAGACGCCGTGGTCAGCGAGCCAGCGCGCCTGCACTTCGGTTTCGACGCCTTCCGCGACGATCTGCAGTCCAAGCGACTTGGCCATCTCGATCACGTGCACGATTACTTGGCTCGTCGCGGCGCCGGTGCCGATCGCATCGACGAACGATTTGTCGATCTTCAGCACGTCGAGTTCGAAGGATTGCAGATAGGACAGGCTTGAATATCCCGTGCCGAAATCGTCAACTGCCACCTGATGACCGCGATCACGGAAATTGTGGATGAGCTGGCGTGCGGTGTCGGTATTCACCAAGGCACGCTCCGTGATTTCGAGCTTGATCAATCGCGGATCCAGTTGCGCCGCTTTCAAGCCTTCGGCCAAAGCGTTGCCGAGACGATCGCTCTTGAGGTCGTCGCGCGAGAGGTTCACGTTGATGCTCACCGCGCTCGCCTCATGACCGATGCGCACGAGATCGCGGATCGTGATCCGCAGGACAGCCAAGGTAATCTCCTGGATCAACCCGGCCTCTTCGGCGACAGGAATGAATGCTGCGGGGCTCGCGTAACCGCCCTCCTGCCGCTGCCAACGTGCCAATGCTTCCGCGCCGACACACGCGCCGGTGCGCAAATCGACCACGGGCTGATACTGCACCGATATCTGGCCTGCGGCGAGCGCCCGGCGCAATTCCGTTGCCGGCTGTAACTGATAACGCGAGAAACGGAAAACGATATCGGTCCACCCCGCGACCAGCAGCAGACCCAGCATGGCGCCGAACGTCAGCAGCGTTGCGTGCCGGCTCCAGAAATATCCGATCGGCTCGCTGGCCACGATATCGATCGGCAATATCTCATCGCGCGAATAGTGCGAAAGAATTACGCCTTGGCTTCGCTTGAGAGTGACGCCGATCGGCACCGCATCGGGAGGCGGAAGGTTGGCATTCGACGGCAATGCCGTCATGCGCAACTTGTCGACCCATAGCACGGCTTGCTGGTGTCGCGAGGGGCCCAATTCGAGCAATTGGCGCGGATCAATGGCGACGTCGTGATCGCCATATCGCATGAGAAACAGCTTCACGCCGCCGACTTCGGTTTGCCTGCTGGGCCACCATGCAATCACGCCGTTGGGGTAGATGCGATCTGCGCGCAGCGGCTTGATACCCGCGTCGGGTAGAAAACCGACGCCGCAGAGGCGTCGCGCCGCGTGCCAGAAACCGACCCCGCGAATGTATGGTTTCGAAACCGCGGCATTCTGCAATGCGTCCAAGTGCTCGGGCGAACACCGCTGCGCACTAAGCTTATCGAAGGCGGCGAGCATGTCGCGGACATCGGAGATGATCCGCTCGGCACGCTCGCCAAGAGTAGTCGCGAGATCGCTTTCGTAGACATTTTCCGCAGCGATCGACTCGCGCCAAAGTAGCCAGGCCAGCGAAGCAAACAACACTGACATGCCTAGCAGGCCGGCCAACAAGGTGCTTATGATGATTTTTTCCCGACGCTGCATGGAATGAGGCGTAAGAAAATCGGTGCGACGCGGGCCATCGCTGCAGACGCGTATGCTAGGCATCCCGAAGTGCCTTGGTTCGAGCGCTGCGAACGCTCGTAACCAGGGCAGATTGTGGACTGACTCAGTTTATTTGATTTCATCCGTATCTGCTGAAGTTCAGTACCGACAGCCACCTTTGGCCGTTGCGATCATAGAAACTAGCTCCCGCGACGTTCAGGTTACGTTCCCGATTGCGGGCGCAAGGTCGAATTGCATCGGTGATTGAGCCCTGATGCTCCGGCGCCCCGCAGTCGAAAACGCTTCGACCGGATCCAGCGGCGCAATCGCCACGCTCGACACCCACCGCGACAGCAGGTGCTGAACGCCGTTGGTGCCGGAAATCGCAAGACCATGTGCCTAGTCCCTGAAAGGAGAATTCACATGTCAAATCTCATGCAAAAATCCATGGCGATGGCGACGGTTGCGACGCTGCTCGCGCTGGGCTTGCCCAGTGCTCACGCCACCCAGGCCCAGCTGGACTGCAAGTTGCGCTTTTCGCTCTCGGGCTGGTCCGCAATCTACAAGCACGCGGAGGGAAGGGGGATAGTCTCGTGCGCGGACGGTAGCTCGATGCGCGTCGCGATCGAAGCAAAGGGCGGCGGACTCACCGTCGGCAAGTCGCGAATCGACGGCGGCAAGGGAAAATTCTCGGATGTCCGCACGATCGATGACGTTCTCGGATCCTATGTGAACGGAGAAGCACACGCCGGCGTCGTTAAGTCGGGCACCGCGCAATTGCTGACGAAGGGCACCGTGTCGCTGGCACTGGCTGGCGCCGGCGAAGGCGTCGACATCGGTCTCGACGTAGGCGAATTGACCCTGAAGCGTGCCGAGCGGCGCGAATCCGCCGACCGGCATTAACGACGCCCCGCCAGTGGCATTACTCGCCTGCCGGTTCGCGAGTTCGTGCTGCTGCCTTTGCCGCCCGGTACTGCCGCGTGCGTACCGGGCGGCACTCCAGCCAGCACGCCATCGCCCGCGCGGCGGATTTCCGCGGAATGATCCCGCAGCAGTGCCTGGCATGCATAAGGTGGAATCCCTCGTATGCAATCCCGTCGAAACCTGCAGGGTGTCCTGTTGTGCGTAGCGGTCCTGGCGCAGGGCTGTGCACCGCTGCGCACCGATTTCGTCAAAGAGCCCTCCGCGGCTCTGCCCGCCGTCACGGACACGGCGTCGGCACGCTATATCCAGTCCGAGCTGGACCTACATCCTGAGCGATCGGGTTTCCGCCTGCTGGCGAACGGCACGAATGCCCTGATGAGCCGCGTCGCGCTCGCCGACCACGCGGAACGTTCCATCGATCTGCAATATTTCATCTTCGACGACGATGCCACCGGGCGCCTGGTCGCGCAGCGCCTCATGGCCGCGGCGGACCGCGGCGTGCGCGTGCGCATTCTGCTCGACGATTTCGAGCTGTCCGGCAAGTACCCCTTGCTTGATGCCCTGAACGTGCACCCGAACATTTCCGTGCGCGTATTCAATCCATTCCGGGCTCGCGCGGCTGAACCGATCAAAGCGATCGAATTGCTTTTGGAGTTTCGTCGGCTCAACAGACGCATGCACAACAAGTCCTTCATCGTCGACAACAATGTCGCCATCATCGGCGGCCGCAACATCGGCGATGCCTATTTTGATGCAGACGGCACAAGCAATTTCCGCGATCTCGATGTCATCGTGATCGGACCTGTGGTCGCTGCGGCCTCGCGCACCTTCGACGCCTACTGGAACAGCGATGCCGCGTATCCCGTCGCGGCGTTCGGCATGCCGCGCCACCCGGAGCGCGACCTCGCGCGCACGCGTGCCGCGCTGGCGCACCATGCACGACAGTTCGCCCAGTCGGAATATGCACAGGCATCGCTGGATGAGCTGCCCGGAGGCGCGACGGCCGACCGGAATGGTGCCTGGTTCTGGGGATCGGCTTCATTGATCGCCGACGAGCCCGATAAGGTTCAAGCGCAGGACGACCCGGCGCTGCGCATCGTGCCCCGCGTCAGGTCCCTGATCGCCGATGCCCACCGGGAAGTGCTGCTGATTTCTCCGTACTTCGTCCCCGGCGGCAGCGGCACGCGCCTGCTCTGCGATGCAGTCAAACGCGGAACGGCGGTCAAGGTGCTTACCAATTCGCTCGCGTCTACGGACAGCACCGCTGCCCAGGCCGGCTATGCACATTATCGGCGCAGGCTGCTCGAGTGCGGCGTACAGTTGTACGAATTGCGTTCTGTCCACCGCCAGACGCAATCTGTCGCGTCGGGCGAAACCTGGTCGGGCACGTCGTTGCACGCCAAGGCCATCGTGATCGATCGGACGCTCGTGTTCATCGGTTCGATGAACATGGATCAGCGTTCCCGCCTGTTGAATACGGAAATGGGAGTGATCGTCGACTCCACGGGACTGGCACAGGCCGTCGCGGATTTCTTTGCTCAAGCGACTGAATCGGATCGTGCCTATCGCGTCGAGTGGCAACCGGATTCTCATCGCATCATCTGGATCGACGGCGATGGCAGCGCGACCTACTCCGAGCCGGGAGCCGGCGTGAAGCGACGCCTGGAATCAATTCTATTGGGCTTACTTCCAATCGAAGGATTGTTATAGGTGGCACTTTCGAATCAGCACATAGCGCATCTAGAATCTTATGCATACGGGCAAGAGGGCCATCGACCTGCTCGGAAGCCGCCGTTCGTGACAGACGGCTTAGGGTCGAACACCGCCCGCTCATAATTGGCGCATTCTGACAAGCTCCTTCACAAGAGGAGTGCGTCATGGAAAAACTCGTTCAATCCGAAGGCCATCGCGAGGCGTGGAACAAGGGTAAGCTCGTCGGGCAAAAGGCCCACCTCAAAGCTCGAACCCTCGTCGGCTAGCTTCTTGATTTTGCGACTTCTACACTAGGAAGTTGCTTCTGGAAACGGACAGCCAATGGCGATTGACACACGTCAAGGCAATCGTTCAGTTCAACACATACAATTACGTCCCACCCAAGGCCTGAATCGAGGCCTCCATGACCCACGTTGTCACCGACAATTGCATCAAGTGCAAGTACACCGATTGCGTCGAGGTTTGTCCGGTCGACTGTTTCCATGAGGGCGCGAACTTCCTGGTCATCGATCCGGAAGAATGTATCGATTGCACGCTGTGCGTACCCGAGTGCCCTGCCGAAGCGATCTTTCCGGAAGACGACGTGCCCGCCGGGCAGGAACATTTTCTCAAGATCAATGCTGAGCTGGCCCCGTTGTGGCCGGTGATCGCGGCGAAGATTTCCGCGCCGGACGACGCCAAGGCCTGGGACGGCGTGCCGAACAAACTGCCACTACTCGAGCGTTGATCGATCAGTCATGGCGCACCGTGAATCAATTGCCATGCTCAAGAGCGGCAGCAAATACACGACCGCCGATGGCATTCGCGCGGTCAAGGATGGCATTCGTCCGAGCGCCGAAAGTCTGGTCCCTGATGTCGAGCACAAACCGCCGTGGCTGCGTGTGCGCCTGCCTCAAGGCGGGCAGTACGAAGACGTTCGCGACATCGTGCGCAGCCACAAGCTGCACACGGTGTGCGCCGAATCCAAATGTCCGAACATCGCCGAATGCTGGGGCCGCGGCACCGCGACCTTGATGCTGATGGGCGAAGTCTGCACGCGCGCCTGCAAATTTTGTTCTGTCAGCACCGGCAACCCGCATGGCTGGTTGGATCACAACGAGCCACACAACGTCGCCGACGCAGTCGCGCTGATGGGATTGAAATACGTGGTGCTGACGTCGGTCGATCGCGATGATCTGGCCGATGGCGGCGCTGCACATTACGCCGCTTGTATCCACGCGATTCATGCGCGCATGCCGCAAACTGCGGTGGAAGCGCTGACCCCTGATTTCGCCGGCAACTTCGAGCATGTCGCCGTGATGCTCGACGCCGACCTGGTCGCCTATGCGCAGAATCTGGAAACCGTCGAGCGCCTAACCCATCGCGTGCGCGACCCGCGCGCCGGATACCGGCAGACGCTCGGCGTGCTCGCCTTTGCAAAACGTCATGCGCCGGCCACGCGCACCAAGACCAGCCTGATGCTCGGCCTGGGCGAGACCGATGCGGAAATCGATGCAGCGCTGGACGACACCCGTGCCGCCGGCGTCGATATCGTGATCTTGGGCCAATATCTTCGGCCGACTGCGAATCATTTGCCGGTCCAGCGATTCGTGACCCCAGATGAATTCCGCAACTACCGGCAGCTTGCGTTGTCCAAAGGGTTTCTGGAGGCGGTCGCCGGACCGCTGGTGCGTTCGAGCTATCGCGCCGAACGTGTACTCGAACACAACAATCTCGGACTTTAGGTTCCGCGCGGCCGCATTGCTGCGGAATGCACGCCATGCCACGGACGGCATCCCGCGGTGTTGGCTGCCGCGTTCAAGGAGATACTTGCCATGTCCAAAATCCTTCCTGCCATCGCTGTGGTCGCCAAGCGCGACAAACACACGCCCCAAGCTGCAATCACCAACGATCTCCGGATCCGGCGGGACGAACAACAGATCGATGCCGAACTCGATCAGAGTTTTCCGGCCAGTGATCCGCCGGGCTGGACGCTGGGCATCACCCAGCCCGTGGCGCCGGTCAAGCGCTGAACGCAATCGTGCATCCCCATCAACTGGAGTCAATCATGGAAACCTCGATGTATCCACAATCCACTACGGAACTGGCACACAAGCGCCACGAACTCGCCCCGGCCGCCGATGATGCCTTCAAGGCATTCAGCGCCGCAGTGTTTGCCGACGGCGCCTTGCCGAATGTCACCAAGCAACTGATCGCGGTGGCCGTGGCGCATGTCACCCAGTGTCCGTATTGCATCAAGGGCCATACCCGTGCGGCGCTCAAGCACGGCGCCAGCGAACAGCAGATCATGGAGGCGATCTGGGTCGCGGCGGAAATGCGTGCTGGCGGCGCATTTGCGCATTCGGCGCTGGCGCTGGACACGATGCAACACCAGCACGCCAGCGGCGCGCGTTGACACTTGCCCACGGCGACGACATGGCCACCCGCTATACCGGAGTTTCGCGCAACATTCTGGATGCAATCGGCGACACGCCGCTGGTCGTCATCGATGGCATCTTCGCGAAACTTGAGTTTCTCAATCCATCCGGCTCGATCAAGGCACGCATTGCTGCATACATGATTGAACGCGCCGAGCAGCAAGGCCTGCTCAAGCCCGGCGACACCATAGTCGAGGCCACCAGTGGCAATACCGGCAATGCACTGGCGATGGTTGCCGCGGTCAAGGGCTACAAGATGATCGTCGTAATGCCGGAAGGCCTTTCCAGTGAACGCGTCGCGATTTCGCGCGCGTACGGCGCCCAGGTTCTTTTCTGCGGCCACTTTCACGTCAACGATGCACTGGCGAAAGCACGCGAACTCGGCAAGCAGCCTGGGTACTTCGCACCATGCCAGTTCGAGTCCGAATGGAATGTCGAGGAAAACCGTGTCCTGCTCGGGCCGGAGATTCTCGCGCAGCTTCCCTCCGACACTGTACCAGATGCCCTGGTGGCTGGTGTCGGTACTGGTGGCACCTTGATTGGGGTCGGTCAGGCATTTCGTGCAGTCAATCCCAAGGTACGCCTGTTTGCGATGGAACCTTCGGAGTCGTGCACGTTGCTATGCGGCGAAATCGCAATGCACCAGATCGAGGGTATTTCTGATGGCTTTGTGCCCGGCATTTTCCAGCGCCATGCCGATCTCGTTGATGAACTGCTGAGCGTCTCCAGCGCTGACGCGATCGAAGCGATGACGTGGCTGGCGCGAACTCATGGTCTGTTCTGCGGCCCCAGTTCCGGCGCGCATCTGCTTGCCGCGCGGCGCGTGCGCGAGCGCCATCCGGAGTTGAAAACCGTCGTCACCCTGTTCTGCGATGAAGGTGAGAAATACCTGCACGAACACTTCATGCGCACCGACAGCGTGACGGTTGATGCCTCCCACTTCGCCTGAGCGTCACCCGTTCTGAACGCGGATCCTGCTCGCCTGCCCTACCGCCGCCGTCGAAAAAATTCCCGGAGCAATTCGCCCGCCTGCGCGCTGCGCAGACCACCTTGTACGGCAACGCGGTGATTGTGCAAGGGCGAAATCAAGGTATCGAATACGCTGCCGGCCGCGCCGGTTTTTGGATCCACGGCGGCGTAGACGACACGCGCGATGCGAGCATGCACGATCGCACCCGCGCACATCACGCACGGCTCAAGCGTGACGTACAGCGTTGTTCCGGGAAACCGGTAATTCCTGAGGTTGCGGCCAGCATCTCGCAACGCAGCGATTTCGGCGTGCGCGCTGGGATCGTGTGCGGTGATACTGTGATTCCAACCCTCGCCCACGATCAGACCGTCCAGAACCAGCACGGCGCCCACCGGGACTTCCTCGTGTTCGTCCTGGGCATGCAGCGCCAGATCCAGTGCATGCTGCATGAAACGCTGGTCATCCGTGGTGAAAGCGTCGACCACGGCTATTCCCACTCGATGGTCGCTGGCGGCTTGCCACTTATATCGTAAACCACACGAGATATTTCTTTTATCTCATTGATTATACGAAGAGAAAGTTTCTCAAGAAATGTGTACGGCAAATGCGCCCAATGTGCGGTCATGAAGTCGATCGTTTCCACCGCACGCAGCGCGATCACCCATTCGTAAGCACGCGCGTCGCCGACCACGCCGACGGATTTGACCGGCAAAAACACGGCGAAAGCCTGACTGACCTTGTCGTAGAGGCCCGCCGCGCGCAGTTCGCCGATGAAGATGTCGTCGGCGCGCTGCAGCAGCTCGACATATTCGGGTTTGACTTCGCCAAGCACACGCACACCGAGTCCCGGTCCGGGGAACGGATGCCGGTACACCATCGCGCGCGGCAATCCGAGTTCCACACCGATGCGGCGCACTTCGTCCTTGAATAGCTCGCGCAGCGGCTCGATCAATTCGAAGCGCATGCCTTTTGGCAGGCCACCGACATTGTGATGCGACTTGATCACGTGCGCCTTGCCGGTCGAGCTTCCGGCCGATTCGATCACGTCGGGATAGATCGTACCTTGCGCCAGCCAGCGGATGCCTTGCAGCTTGCCAGCCTCCTCATCGAACACGTCGATGAACAACTTGCCGATGATTTTGCGCTTGGCTTCCGGATCGCTGACGCCGGCAAGCGCGGCAAAGTAGCGTGGTGCAGCGTTCACGCGGATCACGTTGACGCCCATGCCCTGCTCTTTCGTGGCAGCGGCCATCGTCGCCATCACCTGATCGCCTTCGTGCAGGCGCAACAGACCCGTGTCGACGAAGACGCAGACGAGTTGATCGCCGATGGCGCGCTTGAGCAAGGCAGCGACGACCGAAGAATCCACGCCGCCCGATAATCCGAGCAACACGCGATCCGAACCGACCTGCGCACGAATGCGCACGACGGCGTCGTCAATGATATTGGCGGGCGTCCACAAGGTCGCACAGCCGCACAGATCGACGACGAAGCGGCGCAGGATTTCGGTGCCGCGCTCGGTGTGCGTGACTTCTGGATGAAACTGCACGCCATACCAGCGACGCGCATCGTCGGCCATTGCCGCGATCGGCAAGTCGTTGGTCGTTCCGGTAATGACGAAGCCTGGCGGAATCGCAGTGACACGATCGCCGTGCGACATCCAGACATCCAACGGCGCATCCGCAGGCAGGTCGGCGAACAGCGCACAGGGCTTGGTCAAAGTGAGCCGCGCATGACCGAACTCACGCGTGTGATTGGCTTCGACCTTGCCACCCAACTGCGCTGCCATCGTCTGCATGCCATAGCAAATGCCGAGGATGGGCACGCCGGCATCGAATACCTGCTGCGCTGCGCGCGGTGAATCTTTCTCGGTTGTCGATTCCGGGCCGCCGGACAGGATGACGCCCTTCGCTCCGAATGCTGCGATGGCGGCTGGGTCGTGATCCCAGGCCCAGACCTCGCAGTAGACACCGATCTCGCGGATGCGCCGCGCAATCAGTTGCGTGTACTGCGCACCGAAATCGAGGATCAGGATTTTGTCGGAATGGATGTTAGGTGTAGTCATGTCGACTCAGATGTTTGCTTCATTCAGCATTGCGTCCAGCAAGGGGTGCCGCGTCGCCGCGAAAGGGTTCGTTACACTGACGCCGCGCCAAGTGAATCCATCTTGCATATCCTCGGAGAGCAGCAGGCGGCAATTCGCCTCGGCCGCAGTGGAGAGGATGATGGCGTCCCAGATAACTAGTTGGTGGTCGGCGGCCAAGTCCATCGCGGCGAGCAATACTTCCGATGAAGTCTCGATCGTCGCAAACGTATCGCGCCACCCGAGGATCGAGACACGCGCGGCATCCGCTTCGCGGCGCGCTTTGCGCGTGAGTACATTGAACAATTCGCCGAGGACCTGTATCGGCAAAAAAGTATCGCCGCGCGGAAGTCGGCGCACGATGTCGCGAGCGGCGTCACGCCTGGCAAGATCGTTGAAGCCTTCGGCGTAAACGAGAAAGTTTGTGTCGAGTGCGATTCGCATCAGCCGCGTTCGTAAAGCTCTTCACGCGACCAGCGCCCGATATTCATAAAAGGCTGGGAATCAAGGCGCGCCAAGAGCACCTCGCGTGCTGCCTCCGACGTTTCCTGCGTGGCGGCGAAAGGCACGATTTTGGCCACAGGCTTGCCATGCGATGTGACGACGTAAGTGGCGTGTTCTTCACGCACGCCACGCAGCAACTGTGAAAAATTGCGGTTGGCATCGGCAGCAGAAATGGATTCCTCCATTGCACTTCTCAAAGTAGTGATATTCACTACATTCTCACATCTTGTTACCCGAAGCAAGCAACTCGCGACGATCAATCCAGTCGGTAATTTGGCGCCTCTTTTGTGATCGCCACGTCATGCACATGCGATTCACGCATGCCCGCACCAGTCACGCGCACGAAGTGCGGCTTGGCGTGCATCTCATCCACCGTCGCACAGCCAACGTAACCCATTGCCGCACGCAATCCGCCAACCAATTGATGCACGATGCTGCGCAGCGGGCCGCGATATGGCACACGGCCTTCGATGCCTTCGGGCACGAGTTTGTCGGCATCGGTTTCGTCCTGGAAATAGCGATCCTTCGAACCTTTCTGCATCGCGCCAAGCGAACCCATGCCGCGATAACTCTTGTACGAACGGCCCTGATACAACTCGACCTCGCCAGGCGCTTCCTCGGTGCCGGCAAACATCCCGCCGATCATCACGCAGTTCGCGCCGGCGGCAAGCGCCTTGGCGATATCGCCGGAATAACGGATACCACCATCGGCGATCAGACAGGCGCCGCTGCCACGTATTGCTTCAGCCACCATGTTCACCGCGGAAATCTGCGGCACGCCGACGCCGGCAACGATGCGTGTGGTGCAGATCGAGCCGGGACCGACACCAACCTTGACCGCATCCGCGCCGGCATCGACCAGCGCCTTGGCCGCTTCGGCGGTGACGATATTGCCGCCAACAATCTGCATTTGTGGAAAATGTTTCCTTACCCAGCGCACGCGATCGAGCACGCCTTGCGAATGACCGTGAGCCGTGTCGACCACGATCAGATCGACTCCCGCCTCGACCAATGCAGCAACCCGCGCCTGCGTGTCGCCGCCGACACCGACTGCCGCGCCCACGCGCAAACGCTCGTGGCTGTCCTTAGCCGAATGCGGGTTGTCGCGCGCCTTTTGTATATCTTTTACCGTGATCAATCCGCGCAACTGGAACGCGTCGTTGACCACCAGCACTTTCTCGATACGATGTTTGTGCAACAGTTGCAGCACTTCATCTTCGGGAGCGCCCTCCTTCACCGTGACCAGTCGCTCCTTGCGCGTCATGATATTGCGCACCGGATCCTCGGGTTTTTTCTCGAAGCGCAAGTCACGGCTGGTGACGATGCCGACGAGATTCTCGCCATCGACCACCGGCACCCCGGAGATGCTGTGCGCGCGCACGATCTGCATGACATCGCCGATCGAGGTTTCCGGCGTCACCGTGATCGGATCGCGGATCACGCCGGCCTCGAATTTCTTCACCAAACGCACTTCCGCGGCTTGCTGCTCGATCGGCATGTTCTTGTGGATGATGCCGATTCCGCCGCATTGCGCCATCGTGATCGCCAGACGCGCTTCGGTGACCGTATCCATCGCCGCAGCAAGAATCGGGATATTCAGACGAATCCCGCGCGTCAGTTGGGTCGACAGATCGACATCGCGCGGCAACACGTTCGAGTACGCAGGAACCAGCGATACATCGTCGAACGTAAGCGCTTCGGTGAGGATGCGCATGCGTCACTCCTCGGGCGGTGGTAAAGAGCGGAATTATACCGGCTGCGACGAACCCGCGCTAGCGCGCCAAAGCCAGCGAAAGCTCCGGCACATAAGTGATGATCAGCACGCACAACAACAGGATGGCGTAGAACGGCAGGCTGGCACGGACGATGGTCGTAGCGGGGCGGCCGAAGCGCGCGCTGGCGATGAAGATGTTCATGCCTACCGGCGGCAGAAAAATGCCGATCTGCAGGTTGGCAAGAAAGATGATGCCCAAGTGCACCGGATCGACGCCGTAGTGCAGCGCGACTGGCAGCACCAGGGGCACCAGAATGATGATGGCCGGAAAGCCTTCCAGCAACATGCCGAATACCAGCAGGAACACATTGAGCAGGAGCAGGAAAGCGACTTTGTTGCTTATTCCACTTTGCAGCATCGCGAACAGGCGCTCGGGAACGTCGCCATCAATCAACCAGTTGGTCAGCGCCAGTGAGAACCCAAGCACGATCAGGATGGCGCCGACCAGCAACATCGCCTCGCGGATCACGCGTGGCAGTTCCGCAAACTTGATTTCGCGCCGGATCAGCACGCTCACAATGAGCACGTATAGCGCCGTCGCAGCGGCAGCTTCCGACGCGGCGAGCCTGCCGGAATAGATTCCGAACAGCACGACGAAGGGCAAGGGCAATTCCCAGGCGGCATCCTTCACGGCGGACCAGACTTCGCCCGCGCTGCTGCGCGGCGGTCGTGGTAATCCGCGCGCCGACCAGGCGCTGTACACCGACAGCATCACGACCATCAGCAGACATGGCAGCAGGCCGGCCTTGAATAATGCGTCGATGCTCACCGGCGGCGTGGTGTGGAATTGCTGGGCGACGACACCGTAGAGAATCAGCGGCATCGACGGCACGAGTAGCAAGCCGAGGCTGCCGGCCGATGTGAGCAATCCCAGCGAAAACCGTTCGCTGTAATGCGCCTGCCGCAACGCCGGATACAGCACCGCGCCGAGCGCAACCAAGGTCACGCCAGTCGCGCCGGTGAACGCGGTAAAAAGTGTACAAGCGCAAATGGATACGATCGCCAATCCGCCCGGCAACCAGCCGAATAGCGCATTGGTCAATCGCACCAGTCGGCGCGGGGCCTGACTTTCGGCAAGCAGATAACCGGCGAGCGTGAATAGTGGAATCGCGATCAGCGCCGGCATGTCGGCCAGGCGATAGAATTCGATCGCGACTGCCGTGCCGGGTTCACCGGCGGCATGGAAACCCAGCAGCGCAATCGCCGCGATCAAGGCGAATAGCGGCGTGCCCAGTGCGGCCAGCAAAATCAAAGCGCCTACGATCAGCCAAATCATGGGCGATCAGTTCCGGTTTGAGACGATCCGATTCGAGATGGTCCTGTTTGAGGCTCAACTGGCGCGTGCAGCAGTTCGGGGATACGCGCAGGTGGCGAAAACGCACGCAGGGCAAAGCGCAACGCCATCAATCCGAAGGCGACCGGCAGGATCGCTTCCGGCACCCAGGCCGGAATTTGCGTCAGCGCGCCGGCACTGTTGCCGCCGAAATCGATTTGCACCAAGGCATAGCTATACCACGCCATCGCCGCACACAGCACAGAAGCAAACCCGAGCGTGACGATGCGCACGCTGCGTTGTGTGCGTGGTGAAAGAAAGCGTTGCAGCACATCGAGCGCAATATGCTTGTCGTCGCGCACAGCGGCGAGCGCGCCGAGCATGCCGGTCCACAGCACCAGATCGCGCATCAGCGGATCGGCCCAGGAAATTCCGCTGTCGAAAAAATCGCGCAGGATAATTTGGCTACCCGCCAGTATCACCAACAGAATCACAAGACCGGCAAGCAGCCAATCCTCGATGTGATGCAGCCAGTCGAGCGCGCGCGTCAGAGATGACGATGTTGATAATGTCTTCGTATTCATTGCCTGTCATTCCGGCAGGGGCTGCCGGAATCCAGTTTACAGGGACGTAGGCTCAAGATTGCTGCTTGCCATCCATGGCATCTGGATCCCGGCACTCCATGCCGGGATGACCGCTCGTTGGGCAATCAGTCACTTTCCCGCTCCGCGCGCGGCTGCCAGCGCCTTGTCCAGCGCTGCGGCCATCGCTGGCGTGATTTCGCCCTGCCCGATCAACTCCTTGCGCGCTGCCACGCCAACAGACTCCCAGGATTTCGTTTCGTCCGCATTCGGCGCGAAGATCGTCACGCCCTGCTTCTGCAAGGCGTCGCGCGCCTGCGCATTGTCATCTCGATTGATTTTTTCCAGTCGGGTGAAGGCCGCACCCAAATCGTCGTTCACCGCTTTCTGGTCCGCAGCCGACAGCGCATCGAACGATTTTTTGTCGATCACCAGAATGCCGACAACATAGGTCAGCGGCAGATCGACCATGTATTTGATCTTGGTGTGCCACTGGAAGGCGATGGCGCCCGCCGGCGTGTTCGCCGCGGTGTCGATCAAGCCGGTTTGCAGACTGGTATACACATCCGCGAGCGGCAGTGGAATCGGCGTTACGCCGCCAGCCTTGAATCCCGCTGCGGCGATGCGATCGCCTTGCGGCACCCAGACCTTGGCGGCCTTCAGATCGTCCTTGTTCTTGATGTCCTTGACGCTCATCAGATAGGCGAAGCCGCCGCCACTGATGCCGACTGCCTCGAAACCCGCCGCCTCGAAACTCTTTTTCAGCAGCGGGTCGAGTTGCGCGCGCACCTTGTCGACTTCATCCTGGGTCTTGAACAGGAATGGCAAACTGTAAATTTGCGCATCCTTGTCGACGCCCGACAGTTCGCCGCCAGTGAACGCGCCGCCCTGCAATTGACCAATCTTGATCTTGCGCAGCACGGTGGCTTCGTCGCCCATCACACCGCCGGGGTAATACTTGATCTCGACACGGCCGGCGGTGTCTTTCTTCACTGCGTCGGCACCGGCGCGCATCTCGCGCATCCACGCGGTGCCATCCGGCGCCACCGTGGCAATCTTGATCGTGGTGGCGTGAGCGAAGGAACAGACGAACGCCAATGCCAATAATGCGAGCGTTTTCATTTTGTATACGTCTCCTTAATTTCGAGTGTTTCGTCCTTGCTCGTCATTCCGGCCAATCCATGGCGGAATGACGGCCAGGGTCAAAAATAATCCTTGCCCGATTCCAACAAGGCCTTGGCCTTGCGCTTGGCCAGCATATTGATCAAGGTCAGATGCGGCGCGACCGGGTCGGCGGCCAGCACTTCGTTCAGCAGCTTGTCGTGCAGCGCCTGATCGAATACCAGGCGCGCGTAGAATTGCGCGTAGAGCACACGCACCATCTGGTTCTTGCCGCCGGAAAATTCCAGCGCCTTGTCGAAATCCGCCTTGCCCATCTCGGGTTTGCCGCCAAGCGACGCCGGGCGGATCGAATTGAGCACGCCCAGATACAGGTATGCGCCGCCGTCGTCGTAATGCGGATCAATCGTCACCACGCGATCGAGCAGCGCCTGCACTTTGGGAATTGCGGCGATTGCGTTCCAATCCGAAGTATTCGCTTGAATCTTTCCGGCCCAGGCGGAGGCGAAGCCATACAACGTGGCGATATCACCGTCGCCCACCTTGGCCAGGGCGGATTGAAATTGATCGAACGGCCCATCCAGCGTCGCGCAAAAGTCTTTCTCGCGCAGACACAGCGCGCGCCGCGCATAGCCGTAGGCACGCGCCGCCATGCGTTGCGTGCGCTCGGGATTGTCGACGAATCCGCCGACGTAGGCGCCGTACAATTTTGCACCGGCCAGCAAGGCGTCGGGGTTTTGCGGATCGCCTTCGATCAGGCCATCGACCAGCAGCAGATACGCCGGCACGCCATCGCGCACCGTGGCGGGATCGTCCTGATCCAGGATCGCATTGGTCAGGTTGTCCGCAAATTGATTCGTCGCCTTGCGCATGACGCTGCCGCAGGCGCACAACACGCCGGCGGCCAGCAACAGGGCGAAGCGCAGTGGGCGGTTGGGCAAACGCATGCGGTGGATTCGGATACGACGGGGGCGCAATTCTAGCGCAAGCGCGCGGCGGCAGCGGCTATCGGCTGGCTCGCGTTCGGCGCCAATTCAGCCGGGCGCCAATTTAGCGGTGGAACAGTTCCGCCGCCTCGACCGTGTTCTGCATCAGTGTCGCCACCGTCATCGGGCCGACGCCGCCGGGAACCGGTGTGATCCACGAAGCGCGCTCGGCGGCAGCAGAGAATTCCACGTCGCCAGCCAACGATCCATCGGCGAGACGATTGATACCGACGTCGATCACCACGGCGCCCGGCTTGATCCACGCGCCCTTGACCAACCCCGGCTTGCCGGCTGCGACGACGACGATATCGCCCTGCCCGACCACGCCCGGCAGATCGCGGGTGAACTTGTGGCAGCAGGTCGTGGTGCATCCAGCCAGCATCAGTTCGAACACCAGCGGACGGCCCACATGGTTCGATACGCCGACGACGACAGCGTTCTGCCCGCGCACCGGGCGATCGGTGTGGGCGAGCAAGGTCATCACGCCTTTCGACGTACACGGACGCAGGCCGCGCTGGCGCAGCGCGAGCCGGCCGATGTTTTCGGGATGGAATCCATCGACGTCCTTGCGTGGGTCGATACGGTTGATCAAGGCCGGTGCGTCGATATGCGCAGGCAGCGGCAATTGCACAAGGATGCCGTGGATTTCTGGATCGACATTCAACTGGTTGATCAGTGCAGTCAACTCGGCTTGCGTCGCCGTTGCCGGCAGATCGAAATCGCGCGAACGAAAACCGACGTGCTTGCAGGCGCGCCGTTTATTGCGCACGTATACCGCCGACGCCGGATCGTTGCCGACCAGCACCACCGCCAGCCCCGGCGCCGCCAAGCCCTGCGCGATGCGCTGTGCGACGCGCACACGCAAGCTGTCGAGCAGTTCATCGGCGATGCGCTTGCCATTCAGGATCTTCGCGGTCATTCGGGATAGTCTGCAAAAAGAGGCGCATTATCGCTGTTGCGCGGGCGCGGCTCAAACAGCAATGAATCGCGCTAACATGCCAACAGATGCACGTCATCCCGGCAGGGATTGCCGGGATCCAGACTGCATGGATGCAAAAGGTATCACTCGTTGCTCGTTCGACCTTGCCCTCCTTGGCACTGGATTCCGGCAATCCCTGCCGGAATGGCGGCTACGTGAATATCTTGCGTCAGCACGATAGAGCGAAGAGATGACCAATACCACCAGCGAAACCGAAGCCGCCGCATTCCGTCGGCTATTGCGCCATTTGAATGTCGAACGCCCGGACGTGCAGAACATCGACCTGATGATACTCGCCGGTTTCTGCCGTAACTGCCTGTCCGACTGGTATCGCGAAGCCGCAGTCGAACGTGGTATCGAAATGAGCAGAGATCAGGCCCGCGAGCACGTTTACGGCGAGCCTTTCGCACAGTGGAAGGCGAAGCATCAGAAGGACGCGACGCCGGAACAACTGGCGGCGTTTGAGACGGCAAAGAAAAACCATCCCTGACGAAAATCAGTGTGCGGCGCAAATCCGTGCAATATCCTCGTATCCGGGAAAATCCACATTTTCCCCACAGCCGGGACAGTTCGGATCGCGCGGCAAGCGCAATTCGCGGAAAGTCGCCGCCAGCGCATCGAAGCACAGCAAGCGTCCCACCAGCGGAGTACCGATGCCGAGCACGAGTTTGATTGCCTCACTGGTTTGCAGCAGGCCAATGATACCGGGCAACACGCCGAGCACGCCGGCTTCGGCGCAGTTGGGTGCGTCGCCAGCGGCCGGCGGCTCGGGGAACAGGCAGCGGTAGCACGGCGAATCCGCACGGCGCGCATCGAATACGCTGACCTGCCCGGTGAACCGGTGCACCGCGCCATACACCAACGGAATCTTCAAGCGGCGGCAGGCGGCATCGAGCAGGTAGCGCGTGGGAAAATTGTCGGCGCCGTCGATAACGACGTCATGATCGCGGACCAGTACTTCGACGTTTGCGGCGCTCAAGCGTTCTTCACGCATCTGGATCGCCACGCGCGGATTGAGTGCCGCGAGCGTCATCCGCGCTGACTCGGTCTTGGCCATGCCGATACGCGCATCGGTGTGCAACACCTGACGCTGCAAATTAGATTTATCCACTTTATCGTCATCGATCAAGGTCAGCGTACCGACGCCCGCTGCGGCCAGGTACAGCGCCGCCGGCGATCCCAGTCCGCCGGCGCCGATCAAGGCGATGCGCGCCTTGCCGAGTTTCGCCTGCCCGGCAGCGCCGACTTCAGGCAACAGCAGATGGCGCGAATAGCGCTCGGCCGCGTCTGCGTCGAAGACATCGAAACTGACCGGTAGATTTTCCGCACGCCAGCGCTTGAAACCTCCACTGACCGAAGCCACCTGCGTGTAACCGAGCTGCTCCAAGGTATCGGCCGCCAGCAATGAGCGCGTACCGCCGCCGCATAGCGTGAGAATCGGTGCGTTCTTGTCCGGCGCAACCGCGGCGATGCGCGCTTCCAGCGAGCCGCGCGCGATTCCAATCGCGCCGGCTGCCGTTCCTGCCGCACGCTCATCGTCTTCGCGTACATCGATCAGCACGGCACCGAGTTCCTGCCGTGCGTGCGCTTCCGTCGGTGAGATCTGCTCGATGCGTACGGCAAGATCGGCCAGCAATTGTTCGCGATCGGCGGTCATGCTGCAAAGCATAGCAGCGTGCAACGTCATGCGGGCCAGCCTGGCAGTGGCAACACATCGACGACCTGGCCCACGGCAAATTCGCTCACGGTCTCCGGAAGCACGATCAGTGCATCGGCTTCGGCGACTCCGCGCAGCATGCCGGAGCCTTGCTTTTCCAGCGCGGTCGCCCACAAGGTTCCATCGGCATCGCATTCCAGTAGTGCACGCTGGAATTCAGTACGTGCGTGACGCTTGTGAATCGCCTGGCGCAGGCGCGCACGCAACGCCGCGCCGCGCGGCATCGCGCCGCTCATGGCCTCAAGCGCAGGTTTCACCAGGGCCAGAAAAGTGACAACACCCGATACCGGATTGCCGGGCAGCGCAAACATCAGCGCGCCGCCCACCCGGCCGAACAGGAACGGCATGCCCGGGCGCATGCGCACTTTCCACAAATACACTTCACCGATGTCGGCAAGCAGGCGCGGCAGGAAGTCTGCCTCGCCGGCGGAAACGCCGCCGCTCGTGACGATGATGTCGGCATCCTGACCGGCGCGAATCAAGGCCTCGCGCAGTTCCACGGGATCGTCGCGCAAGCGCGCATGCCGCAACAACGCGACATCGTGTTGCTGCAGCAATCCGCCCAAGCTGAAGCGGTTGCTGTCGTAGATCTGGCCGAAGCCGAGCGGCTTGCCCGGTGCGACCAGCTCATCGCCGGTAGTGAACAGCACCGCGCGTGGCCGGCTCGCGACTTTCACTTCGACAAAACCGAACGAGGCGAGCACGCCGATCTGCGCCGGTGTCAGCCGCATGCGGCGTCGCAACGCGAGATCACCTGCCTGATAATCCTCGCCGGCCGGACGCACATTCGCGCCTGGCGCCGTGCCGGTAGCGATGATGATATGTTCGCCATCGACACGCGTGTTTTCCTTCATCACCACCGTGTCTGCGCCATGCGGCAGCGGCGCGCCGGTGGTGATGCGCACGCAGGTACCGGCCAGGACTTCGGACGCCATGGCGCCGCCGGCAAAGATTTGCCCGACCAGGCGCAGCGATTTTTCCGCCGCTGCGGTCAGATCTTCGCCGCGCACGGCGAATCCGTCCATCGCAGAATTGACGAAGCCGGGAACATCGATCGGCGCGCTGACATCGGCAGCCAGCACCCGCCCCATCGCCGCTTCCAGAGCCACGTTTTCTGTCGCCAAGATGTGCGTTGTCGCAATTTCCACAATGCGCGAACGTGCCTCGTCGACGCTCAGGCTGACCGGAAAAGATCGGGGCTCAATCACGATGACCTTGCTCCCAATCGCGAAAATCTTCTTGCGTATTGAGGTTGATGAAAGCCTGCGGCGCATCGGAAAAATCGACTTCGATGGCGTGCATTTCATCCTGCCAGCGCCAGACCGGTGGATTCTGCGTCAGCGCAACTTCCGCCGCCGCGGCAAGTTCACGTCGATACAACGCGAACAGCGGCTGACGGCGCTGGCCATCGTGCGCCACGGCAATGCTTGCGTCCGCCGCATGCAGGCGTCGAGCAAGATCACTGGGCGGCTGCGGACAATCGACCGGCACGGTGAGCAACCACGCGGTGTCGCAAGCAACCAAGGCGGTGGCGATGCCGGCGAGCGGGCCATGAAATCCAGTCGTGCGATCGCTGCAAACCGGCGCAAATGCCGCATAACGATCGGCGTTGCGGTTTATACAAAGCAAAATTTTCCCCGCCTGTCTCTGCAGGGTCGCGATGACATGCTCGATCAACGATTTTTCGCACAGTGGCTCCAGCCCCTTGTCGCGACCACCAAGCCGGCGCCCTTCCCCGCCTGCGAGAATCGCCGCGGTGACGGCAGCGGAATTGAAGTCGCGCATCCGGACTCAGCGCTTTTTCGCGTTACGCACCACGCGCTGGCGTTTCTTCACCTGGCGATCGGTAAGCACGTTTTTCTTTCCCGCGAAGGGATTTTCGCTTTCCGCGAACTTGATACGAATTGGCGTACCTTCAAGCTTGAATCGTTTGCGGAAAAAATTCTCAAGATACCGCTGATAATTGTTGCCGACGTGCTTGGTGCGGCTGCCATGGATAACCACGGTTGGTGGATTGCTGCCGCCGGGATGGGCGAAGCGCAGCTTCGGCGCGTGTCCGCGCACCAGCGGCGGTTGATAACTTTCATAGGCTTTTTCCAGCGCCCGCGTTAGTTCGGACGAGGTGAATTCACGCGTTGCCGAAGCATGCGCACGATTGATTGCGCGCATCAGTTCGGCAATGCCCGAGCCGTGCAGTGCCGAAATCGTCACCTGCCGGGCGAAGCCGACGAAGTCGA
>JANWJJ010000141.1 GCA_025451955.1 Rudaea sp.
CCGCGAGTGATCTACGTTGGCAGTGGCGAATCCGACATGCGCTCGGACATCGCCCAGGGCAACGGAGTATACAAATCCACCGATGCCGGCAAAACCTGGGCGCATATTGGATTGGACGACAGTCAGCAGATCGGCATGATTCGCGTCGATCCGCACGATGCGAACCGCGTCTTCGTCGCCGCGCTCGGGCACCCCTACGGACCGAACGCGCAGCGCGGCGTGTTCCGCTCGCGCGACGGTGGCTCGACCTGGACCAAGGTGCTCGGGCCGAACGATGCGACCGGCGCGATCGACCTGGCTTTTGATCCGCGCGACGCCAACACGCTCTACGCCGCGTTGTGGCAGGTGCGGCGCACGCCGTGGAATGTCTATCCGCCGGCCAGCGGCCCGGGCTCCGGTTTATACAAATCCACCGACGGCGGCGATCACTGGACACAGATCACGGGCAACGGATTTCCGGCGGCGCACGTCGGCCGCATCGGCATCGCGATTTCGGATGCCGCGCCGGATCGCATCTACGCCATCGTCGATGCGGATGCCGGCGGTCTGTATCGCTCGGACGATGCGGGCAAGACCTGGAAGCGGATGAGCGACGACGCGCGCATCTGGCAGCGCGGTTGGTATTTCGGTCAGATCGCGGCCGATCCGAAAAATCCCGATCGCGTCTATGCGATAAACACCATCGTGCTGCGTTCCGATGATGGCGGCAAGACATTCACGCCATTCAAGGGCGACCAAACCGGCGACGATTATCACGAATTGTGGATCGACCCGCAGAATCCGCAGCGCCAGATTCTTGGCGCCGATCAGGGCGCGGTGGTGACGGTGAACGGTGGCGCGACCTGGTCGAGCTGGCACAACCAGTCGACGGCGCAGATGTATCACGTCAGCACTGACAATCGTTTTCCCTATCGTGTCTACGGCGCGCAGCAGGATTCCGGCGCGGTCGGATTGCCATCACGCGCGCCGTATCACGATCGCATCAGCATGGAACAGTTCCACGAAGTCACCGCCGGTGGCGAATCCGGCATGGTCGCGCCGGATCCGGACGATCCCGACATCGTCTACGGCGGCGCGGTGGACAAGCTCGACCTGAAAACCGAGCAAACGCATTCGGTCGATCCGACCCTGGCTGATCCGGATTTGTATCGCCGCACCTGGACCTTGCCCCTGGTGTTCAATCAGGTCGACCACAAGCTGCTGTATTTCGGCAACCAGAAAATCTGGCGCACGGCCGATGGCGGTGCGCACTGGGATGCGATCAGCCCCGATTTGACTCGCGAAGATCCCGGCGTGCCGCTGAATCTGGATGCGGTCACCGCAGCGAACAATCTCGGTCAGGGCGCGCGCCGCGGCGTCGTGTATTCGATTGCCTCCTCGCCACTCGATGCCAAACTGCTATGGGCCGGCACCGATGACGGGCTGGTCTGGCGCAGCGCTGACGCGGGCGCACATTGGGACAAGGTAACGCCGCAAGCGCTCACACCATGGTCGAAAATCGGCGGCATCGAGCCTTCGCATTTCGACGCGAGCACGGTGTATATCGCGGTCGATCGGCATCGCCTCGATGATCGCCAGCCGTACATCTATCGCACTCGCGATGCAGGCAAGACCTGGACGCCAATTGTCGCAGGCATTCGCGCCGGCGACTTCGTTAACGTGGTGCGCGAAGACCCGAAGAAAAAAGGACTGCTCTACGCCGGCACGGAACTGGGCGTGTATCTGTCGCTCGACGACGGCGATCAGTGGCAACCGCTGCAACAGAACCTGCCGCGTACCTCGGTGCGCGACATCGACGTGAAAGATGGCGATCTGGTCATCGCCACGCATGGTCGCGGTTTCTGGATCGTGGATGACATCGCTGCACTAAGGCAAATGGACGCTAAAACGTCCAAACCGGAAACGCGGCTGTTTGCGCCGGCGACTGCGGTGCGTGTGCGCCCATCCGGTTTTACCGGCACGCCGTTGCCGAAGGATGAACCAACCGCGGAAAATCCGCCGTGGGGCGCGTATATCGATTATGCGCTGGCGGCTGCGTCGGCCAAACCGATCGAACTGTCAATCTACGATGCCAACGGCGCGCTGGTGCGCCGTTACTCCAGCGCGGATGCTGCGCCGAAACTCGATCTGGCGAAAATCAATGCGACTTCTGATTGGTATGCGCATCCGGTGACGTTGCAAACCTCGCCAGGGTTGCACCGTTTCGTCTGGCCATTGCGTTATCCCGTGCTGGCCACGCCTGCACATGGCGATGCGTATGCGGATGGCGTGTGGGCGCCGCCGGGCCGTTATTCGGTTGAGTTGAAGGTAGACGGGAAAAAGTATACGCAGCCATTGACGGTCGTGGCCGACCCGCGAGTGAAATTGGCAGCCGATGCTTACGCGCAGCAGTTCGATTTCGCGCGCGAGGTCGAGGCATTGCAGGCCAGACTCGCGGCGGCCAACACCGCGGCCGGCACGTTGCACGAGAAGTTGACGACGGCGCAAAAGGGTGCGACCGGGGATCTGGACGCAGCAATCGACGAACTGGATGCGAAAGTCGTGGCCATGGCCGGCGTCGTCGATGCGCCGAATCCTTTCAACGTCTGGGCGCACTCACCCACCTCCACGTCGAGTTTCACTTTTCTCGATAGCGCGATCGGCGCGATCGCCGCGGCGGCCGACGATGCCGATGTCACGCCTTCGCCGGATGCGCGCGTGGGCTTTGCCAAATTGCGCACCGCAACCGATGCCGCGTTGCATGCCTGGGATATGCTGCGCACACACGATCTTGCTGCGCTAAATGCGCAATTGCGCAAGGCGGGAGCGAAGCCGATCGCCGTGCCGTAGCGGTCAGTTCGTGGATCGCGCGCCGCGTTGTGTCAGCGTATCGGCAAAGGTCCGCGCGAACGTGTGCACGTCACCGGGCCAGCGCGCCGAGATGTAGTTGCCGTCGCGCACGATGAAAGCCGCACGCTCGTCTTCGGGCGTGTCGTGGAACAAGCCGCTGACCTTGCGGAAACGATACGGCGCATCGGCTGGCACGTCGAGAAAATCCTCGGGCTGCGCCAGCGTACGCGTCACTTCCGCCTGCACGCTGCGGTAACCTGCCGGCTCGCCGGGTTGTTCGAGATAGGTGCGATAGTAGTCGCGATCCCACCAGCGCCCGACGTAGCGCGACAAGTGCCAGGCCGAGCGTTCCAGATTCCAGGTCAGCGCAGTCGTCTTGCGTCCGTACAATACCGATTTGCCTGTGCGTGGCGACACGCTGCGCGCAGCCAGCACGACGCCGTGACAGATTGCGGCCACGGGTTTCTCAGCATCGAAGAATTCGGCAACCGTACGTTGCAGCACGATGCTTTCGAGATATTCCCGCATACCCTGTGCATGGCCACCGGGAAGCAGCAGCGCGTCGAAATCCTCATTACGAATCTGCGCATACGATAGCGGCGATAAAAATGCCGCATTGTGCACAAGTGCAGGATACGCCGAACGGCCTTGACGATCGGCACGCAACATCAGTCCGATCAGTTTGAATCGCCGCAAACCGGGAACGCGACTCCAGAAATCCAGATCGCTGCCGTCGACCATGACCGGATCGGCGCTGGCAACGTTGCCAGCGGGCGTTGCGAAAATCACGCGGTGACCGGCCGCGTCGAGTAGGCGCCAACTGACCGCGGCTTCGGTCGGATCGAAGTCGCGCGCGGGCAAGGGCATGAGAATTTTCATCGCGCTGCCGATCTTGCCTGGCGGTTGCCGTGCATGGTCACGAGTTATGGCGGGATCGGGCGCGTGCAGGCAAGTGCTCGATCCTAGTCGCGACGTGGGTGGCGTTCGCGTTCCGGCGGCGGATGGCGTACCGGGTGCTGCGCGCGAGCGGCGCGTGCGCGTGCCCGGGCTTCGGCTTTGGCTTGCGCACGCGCCTGTGCCTGGGCTTTGACGAACGCGACGCGTTGCGCATTGCGCATCGCGGGAGTGGGTCGCGCCTGCGCGTGCGGCATCGACTGACTGGTGGCAATTGCCGGATTCTGCGAGCGGAAATTCTCCCGATTTTGCGCATTGTGCACAAATCCACTATTGGCAGCTCCGTTGCCGACAGCGCCTGGTGCAGTACGGCTTGTGACTAAATTGGCGTGCGCGGGCGCAGCGCGCGGAATACTGGCCACGGCTCGGTTTGACGGCAGGGCATTGGCCGACGTCCGCGCCGCAATCGGCGCTACGGCTCCGCCGCCGCCGCGTGCGGCGATGGCGGGAGCGCCACGCATGCCGTTGCTCACGGTGGTCGGCAACGGTGGGCGGGCGAAATTGATTGGTCCGGCAAATCCGGGTGCGGGTACGCTGGAGCCAGGCAGCGGCCGCGCCCATCCGTAAGCCGGTCGCAACACAGGCCCGTAGTAGACCGGGTACGGCGCGATCACGCGCGTCGCCCAGTAACCGATGCCAATACCGAAACCGACACTGAAATGCCACGGCGCCGGTGCATAGTAAGTGACCGGTGCCGGCAACAGCAGTGGTGAAGCATACGCATAGGCGGGGTATTGATACGCGGCGGGGCCGGCATAAATCTGTGCGCCGGCATCGCTGTATCCGGCGGGTCCGCTACCGTCGCCAGCGTCCGGGACTAGCGCCTCGTCGGGGACGTCGTCGAGCCACAAGGCATCCATCAAGGCAGCGTCGGGATCTGTCGCTACGGTGGCGGCACTGGATCGGCGCGGCGCCGGTGCAATGCCGGTGTTTCCGGAATTACTCGCGAATGCGGCTGTGTCTGGCGTCGCGGTGCTGCCGCTGGTGAGTTCGGCGAGCGACAGTGAATCCGCCGATGCGGCGGGACTGCTGCGCAGCGCTGCCGGTAACGGCAACTCGTCGCGCAGCGCCCAGGCGCTGGCGGCGACGACCAAGGCGGCAGCGGCGCCGACGGCCCAGTAGCGTTTCGAGGCCGGCGTCACGGCTGCGGGACGCCGTGCCAGCGGAGTGGAGGCGGCCAGTCGATTCGGTCGGCGCGCAGTTGGCGTGTCCGCCGCATTGTCCGCAACGACGGGAGCCAGGGCGCCGATACCAGCGCTCGTCGCGCTGCGACGAATCGGTTCCAGCGCCGTCGGCATCGGTTTCAGACCGAGTGCGCCGCCCTTGGCCAGCATCGGATGTTTGGCCAGATCGGCCGCCAGTTCGTGGCAAGTTTGATAGCGATCGGCCGGCTCCTTGGCGATCATCTTGCTCAGGATGCGCGACAGTTCCGGATCGACTTCCGCGTTCAACGCGCGTACGTCGGGAATATCGGCCTTGACCACTTCCAGCATCAGACCCAGCGGCGATTCGTCGGTGAACGGCATCTTGCCGGTCAGCATTTCGAACAGCACGATGCCGAGCGCGAAAATATCCGAACGCTGATCCACGGGTTTGGCCAGACAGACTTCCGGCGACAGATAGCCGGGCGTGCCGACAAATTCGCCCGAGGTCGTGAGTTTGCGCGACATGTCCTGGTGCGACAGCGCAATGCCGAAATCGGCAATCTTGACGCTGCCGCGGCTGGTGATCATCAGGTTGCCGGGCTTGATGTCGCGATGGATCACGCCCTTGTCGTGCGCAACCGCCAGCCCCTGCGCTGTCTGGTAGACGACCTTCGCCGCTTGCTCGGCGTGCAGTTGGCCCTCGCGCGTGAGCAGCGAACTCAGCGATTCGCCGTCGACGAATTCCATGATGAAATACGGACAGCCGTTGTCTTCGCCGACCGAGTATATTTGTATAATATGCGGATCGTTGAGCGCGGCCATGCTGCGCGCCTCGCGCACGAAACGCTCGCGTACGCCGGCGTCGTTGACCAGCGCGTCGGCCAGCATCTTGATCGCGACGAAGCGGTTCAGCGAGGTCTCGAAACCCTTGTAGACCACACCCATGCCGCCGCGGCCGATGGTGCCGATAAGGTTGTACGGACCCAGTTTGGTATTCACGTTCAAATCCCCGAATGAAGGTTGCGCGCCATCCGCTTTTCTCGGCGCTTGAATTTATCGCACGATACTGACGCAACGCTGACGACACCCGAACCAGCGGTGCGCGGTGATGCACGATAACGCGAAACACCGTCAACGGATGACAGGTATGGAATGTGCTGGCGCCGTGGTCGATCGGCGTTCAGATTCGGCAGACCGGCGGCGTGCGTTATCCGGCAGAAGCGGCGTGTTGCGCCTGCTCGCGCAGTGCGCGCCGATACAGTTCGTGGAAGTGGTGGACGCCGCTTTCGCGTTTCGGATTCAGGCGTCCGGCGACATACGAACCCGAAGCGAGTCCACGCTGCACCAGTTCGCAAATGCCGATGTCTTCGTGCTGCACTTCGTCGCTAAAATTCTGATCGCGCATATGCTGCTGTGCGTCGACCGAGTCTGCAGGATAAAAAAAGTCGAAGTCCACGCGGCAGTGATCCGTGCCCAGCGCGACTACGCGGTTGGTCTGCAGGCGCCCCGGCAGGATGTTCAGCATCGTGTTCGGCCAGACGAAGTAATACAGCGCCTCGCCGTTTGCGTAGATGCCGCCGGAGTTTTCCAGCGGACTGTGTTGCAGCGAATACCACGCCGTGGTTTCGGTGGTGTAACTGCGGTAATCGAGCATTCGGTTCAGCGCCGGATGGATATGCGGTACGTGGTAGCCTTCGAGATAATTATCAATGTATACCTTCCAGTTGCAGTGCACCTCGTAACTGCTGCGATGATGGAAGACATAGTCGGCCAGCGTGTGTGCGCCCAGGCGCGCATCGATGCCGTCCAGCACGTCGGCAAGCGGCGGCGCGGCATCGAGTGCGACGAACACCTGGCCCTGCCACTGCGCCACGTGCGCCTGCGGCAGGCGGATGGCGGAAACATCGAAATCGCACGCATCGCCCATCTCTGGCGCGCTGCGCAACTGGCCATCGAGCGCGTAAGTCCAGCCGTGATATTTACAGCGCAGCGCGCGCGCGCCGCGACCATTGCAAGTCGCCAAGGGACCTGCGCGATGACGGCAGACGTTGTGCATCGCGCGCAGCACGCCATCGTCGCCGCGCACCACCAGCAGCGGCACGCCAGCCACTTCGGTAACGATATGATCGCCCGCCACCGCTACCTGTGCCGCATGCGCGACAAGCTGCCAACTGCGTGCGAACACCGCGAGTTGTTCCAACGCGAGAATCGACGCATCGGTATACAAAGTCGCAGGCAACGCCAGCGCCGTCGGCAGCGACTGCGGACTCAGCCAGGCAGGATCAAGTCGAGTAGGTTCGGCAGCGATTGACATGGATGGTTCCGGTGCGGACGTCGGCTCAAATCAATTGTCGTCGGCTTGCCAGGCCTCAACCCCTGACTCGACGCCACAGGTTAAGACTAAAGCACAGCAAGCCAGCGAAGAAGGCGAACGCCCCCACGGGCAACAGGGCGGGCACGGCGTGGCCAGTCAGCATTAATGCGAGTCCAAGCATGAACGCGGGCAAGCCTAGGTTATGCAGCCAGAAATGCGTCTTCGCGAGCCGGGTATCACTCGCTGCTGGATACAAGCGGTAAATGACGCCCGCCATTGCCAGCGTAAGCCAGCCAGCCAACAGGATGTGGGCATGGACCGGTATCAGTGCGAAGTTCTGCGTTATCCCCATGTACAGGCCAAGCGTGGCCCCCAAGACCAGATATACCGCCGCGATCCAGATCAGTCGATTTGCCATGCGATTTCCCCTGTTTGTGTACGTGTTTTATTTTACCAAGAAGGCGTTTGTGCGGATCAACTGTCGCGGGCTAAGGCGTTAGGCGACAACAGCACATGGTTAGGTGCCGCTGACTTTGATAGTTCCATTTTCGATTCCTGTTGCCAGCGCATCCTTGGCGAAGTACGCCGCCGCTTTTTTTACGATCTCCAAGTGCAGCTTGAGCCGCGCATTCTCGGCACGCAGCCGTGCCATCTCCATTTGCCCAGGTGTCACCGGTGAGTTACCCGATTGATTGAGCTTGCCCGCCTGCGCCGCCTTGACCCAGTTGCGCAGGGTTTGCTCAATCAGCCCCAGCTCTCGCGCCGCCGGCCCTGCGCCCACTTCCCGCGCTCGCTTCACAGCCAGTTCCTTGAACTCGCCCGTGTACTCCTGCCTCGGTATCTTCTTCATCTCATCTCCTTCAAGTGTCGATCTTAACCATCGACCCTTGGAAGACGAAATTTAGAGGGCAGCTCACCATCGCTCCGTTAAGTGCATACGGAATGATGTGTTCTGCACCCAGCTCAACATTTCTGGCGCCACAATAGATACAGAAGCCGACAGGTGGGTATTTCATGAACGGCGAAAGCCTAACTACAAATAGCCCCCTCAAGCGGGGCGTTGCCATGTATGGTTAACCGACGCCCCGAACCCGCCAAGACACGCCTGCATTCAACCGCATCCACCTTACTTCAAGTTCGCCTCAAACGACCGATAGATGCGTTTGTACTCGTCCAGCCAGGAATCGGCATTGCTGAAATCGTGGCGGTCGAGCGGATAGGGCGAGATCGTGAAGTTGTCCTTGTGCAGTTCGATCAGGCGTTCGTACAGGCGTATCGAATCCTCGAACAACACGTTGTTGTCGATCACGCCGTGGCAGATCAGCAACGGGTCCTTGAGTCCGGCGGCGAATTCGATCGGCGACGAACGCTGGTAGGCGATCGGATCGATCTGCGGCGTATTGAGAATGGCGGCGGTGTAGCCGTCGTTGTATTGCGTCCAGTCGGTGACCGGGCGCAGCGCGGCGCCGGCGGCGAATTCGCCGGGCGCACGGAACAGCGCCATCAGGGTCATGAAACCGCCGTACGATCCGCCGTAAATGCCGACGCGCTTCGGATCGATATTCCACTTTTCCGCCAGCCAGCGTTTGCCGTCGAGCAGGTCTTCGAGTTCCGGATGACCCATGTCGCGGTAGATCGCGGTGCGCCAGTCGCGGCCATAGCCGGCCGAGGCGCGATAATCCATGTCGAGCACGACATAGCCGTGCTGCAACAGCAGATTCTGGAACATCTGCTCGCGAAAATAATATGACCAGTTGCGGCTGACATCCTGCAAGTAACCCGCGCCGTGCACGAACAGCACGGCGGGATGTTTTGTGGTTTTGTCAAAATTCGCGGGCTTGTAGAACTTGGCCCAGATCCCGCCCTTGAAGTGCGTGGACGGCACTTGCACGAAGTCCGGATCGACCCAGTGCAGCGCCTTGTACGCGGCGCTGCGCGTGTCGGTGAGTTCGTGCGGCGCGCCGGAGCCATCCGCCGCAACGATGGCCAACTGCGGCGGCACATATGCCGACGAATGCGTGGCCAGCAAGTGCGTGCCGTCGTGCGACACAGCAAAATCATCCATGCCCTGATACTGCGTGACGCGCTGCAATTCACCGCCGCCGACCGGCACGCGGTAGACGTCGTAATCGTAGGGCGCCTGCGCATTGCTGCGCACATAGAACCAGCGGCCGTCGGCGGAAAGTTGCGGATCGGACACCTCGAACTGGCCGTGGGTCAGCGCACGCGCCTTGCCATTCAGCGCCTTGGTATACAAATGCGCATAGCCGGATTCCTCGGATTCGTACCACAGCGTGCGGCTGTCGTTTTCCCAGCCGAGGGCGTTGAAGGTCCAGTTGATCCAGGCGTCGTCGTGCAAACGATGTTGCGTCGCCAGCGTGCGCTGCGCGAGATTCACACTGGCGATCCAGCGATCCTTGTGGTCGATGGACTGGAATTCCACTGCGGCATTGGCGCCGTCGCGCGAGAATGCGATGCCGTTGATTCGCACCGGGCGTGGCACAGGTTTGGCGTCGGCTTTCGGTGTGGTCTTTTCGTTCTTGTCGGATTTGCCGGCGGCCTTGGTGTTTTCCTCACGCACGGATTTAAGCGGATCGTCATGAATGCCGGGCAGGCCATCGACGGAAAGTTTTGCCGACGTGTGCGCGGCCAGATCCAGCAGCCATAGCGTTTGCGGCGCGGGATCGTTGCGCCC
>JANWJJ010000142.1 GCA_025451955.1 Rudaea sp.
AGTTCGGACGAGGTGAATTCACGCGTTGCCGAAGCATGCGCACGATTGATTGCGCGCATCAGTTCGGCAATGCCCGAGCCGTGCAGTGCCGAAATCGTCACCTGCCGGGCGAAGCCGACGAAGTCGAGTTTGCGCGACAGCGAACTGCGGCATTGCTCGCGATCGTACGTGGACAAACCATCCCATTTGTTGGCGGCAATCACCAGCGCACGGCCTTCGTCGAGCACATAGCCGATCAGGGTTGCATCCTGCTCCGACACGCCTTCCTGCGCATCCAGCAGCACGACGGCGACATGCGCCGCGGCGATCGATTGCAGGGTCTTGATGACGCTGAATTTCTCCACCGCCTCCTCGACCCGCGCGCGGCGGCGCACGCCGGCGGTATCGATCAGTGTGTAGCGTTTGCCGTCGCGCTCCAGAGCCACGCGGATCGAATCGCGTGTGGTGCCAGCGACATCCGAAACGATGACGCGGTCTTCGCCGAGCAGGCGGTTGACCAAGGTCGACTTGCCGACATTGGGCCGGCCGATGATGGCCACGCGAATGCCTTCGTTGGGATCCTCGATGGCGACCGCATCCGGGTCTACTGCCGGCAGATTGGCCTGAATCGCTTCGATCAGTGCTGGTATGCCGCGACCATTCGAGGCCGACAGCGGCAACGGTGCGGCAAATCCCAAAGTGGAAAATTCGGCCAAGGCGACATTTGCATCGACGCCGTCCATCTTGTTGACGACCAGCAGAATCGGTTTGTCCTGGCGCCGCAACGCGTCCATGACGATACGGTCGTGCGCCAGCAGGCCATCGCGTGCGTCGACCACGAACACGACGCGGTCGGCTTCCTCGATTGCCAGCTGCGCCTGGCGTGCAGTGAGTGCGCCGATGCCTTCCTTGTCGCCGGTCAGGCCACCGGTATCGACGACGACGAACTCGCGTTCGCCCATACGGCAGATGCCGTAGTGGCGGTCGCGGGTGAGCCCTGGCATGTCGGCGACCAGCGCATCACGCGTGCGCGTGAGCACATTGAACAATGTGGACTTGCCCACATTGGGGCGTCCGACCAGGGCGACGACAGGCAACATGCGGTGCAGCTCAAAAGCCTTCGCCCAAAAGCGGGCGAAGGGAACGGTTATTTGCCGATGCGATAAGCGCCGATCTTGCCGTCGACATCTTCGACATAGACGGTATCGCCGACCACGACCGGCGCCGCCTGGATCGCATGCTTGGACAGACGAACGCGCGCCGCCAGCTTGCCATCAGCGCTGGCGAGCCAGTGAATATATCCTTCAAGATCACCAACGACGACGTAATCGTCTTGTGCCGCCGCTTCGCTCAACCAGCGGTATTTCAAGGCTTCCTGTTTCCAGTCGGATGCGCCGGTACGCAGATCCAGCGCCCAGACATCGGAATCTGCGTCGATGACATATAGCTGGGTAGCCGCGAGTGCAACGCCGGTGTAGCTCGACATCGCGTGTGTCCACAGCGGGCGCCCGGATTGCGCGATCAAGGCCGCAACCTGACCGTGATAACCGGCGGCATAAACAATGCCGTCCGCAACCGTAAGCGTGCCGTCGACATCCTGCAGGCGTTCGAGTTCGGTGCGCCCTTCGCCGGCCGACACGGTCTGTTCCCATACCGTTGCGCCGTCGGCAAGACGCAACGCAACCACCTTGCCATTATCCTGACCCGCATAAACCACGCCATTGGCAATGCGCGGCGCCGCGCTTCCGCGCAAGCTCAAAACCGGAACGGTGACGCGGTCGTAAACCCATTTACGCGATCCGTCGGTAGCATCGAGGCCGTATATACGTCCATCGTTGGTTCGTGCCACGACAACGCCATCGGCGATCGCAGGCGGCGCAACGACTTCGGACGAGACCTGCGCATGCCAGCGCTCTGCACCGCTGCCGGCGTCGAGCGCCTGCACCTCGCCTTCCAGAGAGCCGACCACGAGCAGGGAACCGTCGACCGTGGGGCCGCCGGTCCAGCGCTGCGAATTCTTGCCGTGATGCAGAATCCAGCCGTGCCGTTGACCGATATGCTTGCTCCACAAGGTGCGGCCGGTCGCGGCGTCCAGGGCCTCGATCGTGCCGTCGACACCGGCGGCGTACAACTTGCCATCAGCATACGCAGGCGCCAGCCGGATACCGCTGGTGCGAGCGCCCTTGCCGACGCGATCGCTCCAGACTTGCTGCACATTGAGCGTCGGCGTGAATTGCGTCAGCGGAGTCGGTGGCTGGATGTTTTCTTTCTTGACGTCGTTGAAGACATTCTTGATCGTGGCGCAGCCGGTGACGACGGTGGCCAGAAGCAGCAGGGTCAGTAAACGCTTCATGAGCCTTTTTTCTCCTGCCCGCCCAGATCGTTGAGTTTCATTTCCAGGTACGCCCGGTTGGATGCATTCGGGTCGAGGTTGGTCAGCGCATCGGTGTAGGCGGTGCGTGCGTCATCCTTGCGTCCGAGCGCTGCCAGGGCGTCTCCGCGCAATTCGTCGCGCAATGCGGCGTAGCCTTGTTCCGGCAATTTGTCGAGCAAGGTCAGCGCATCCTGGGCCTTCTTCTGTGCGATTTCGACCCGGGCCAGATACAGGCCAGTGAGCGTTTGCAAGGCCTCGATCCCGGCATGTCGATGCGCGTTTTCCAGCGCCGCGCGTGCTGCGGCCATGTCGCCGCGGCTGGCGGCATCGTCGGCAATGCGCAGTTCGGCCAGCGTCGCGTAAGGTGTATCGGAATAATCACTTTGCAGTTTCGCTGCAATCTGCTTGGCTGAGTCGATGTCTTTCTTGTCGATATCCGCACTGAACACGCCGTACTGCGTGGCCGCATCCATGCGGTGCGCGGCGCGGTGATTACGCCATTGCTGCCAACCGAAAATCAGCAGCAAACCCAAGCCGACGCCGATCAGGATGGACAACGCATTTTCGCGCAACCATTTTTGCACTAGTTCGCTTTGTTCGTGTTCGTCGAGTACGTCAAATGCCATTGCGTATCACCGGAAGGTTTGAATTGAGAAGACTGCCGCGCGAACGGCGGCGACTTGCGGGTCGTATGTTGACCCGCAAGGGCGCCTAGGGTAACAGGAACACAGGCGTGCGTGCGCAACGCCCGGCCAGGTGTTCAGCCGCCGCTATGGGAAAGAGTCGCTTCGCCGCTTGCCAGCTTGAAATGGGCAACATTGGCGTGCCGATAAGGCGCGAGATCCAGCGTCTTGCCGTCGATCTCCACGCTCGCCTCGTTGCAATTGCCCAGGCGCACATCGAGGGGTTTATCGCTGGCATAACTACGCACCGTGCCAGCTGGCAGCAAACCGTATTCGAGTTTCTCACCGTCATTGGCAACGACCTCAACCCAACTGGGTTCGGTCAGGCGCAAACGCAGACTATGCGCCCCTGTTGCACGCGATGAAGATTCCGTTGCGGGTTTGTCGCCATTGTCTGCACTTTCTGCAATTGACTTGGTACTGGGAAACGGTGTCATCGAGGCAATCAATGGAGCCTCGTCACTCGCCGCGGGTGCGGGCGACTTGGCCGCCGGCACCGGGCTTGAGGTCGGAATGGCCAGCGTGGCAACCAATTTGCCCTCGCTCAGGTTCGCGCCAGCCGGAGCGGCGATCTCCGGCGCATCCAGCGGTGCAATCCGAGCGAGATTCTGGTCGAAGCCGGTCCGCATGGCCAGGAGCACAGCCGGCACGATGATGACGCCGGTCAGAATCAGGTACAACGCAGACACTGAATAACGATCAAACAGGTAGCGTGGCCGCGACACCATTCCCGAGGTGACCAGGGGCGGCAGCTCGGCGCGTTCGCTCACCGCGCGATCGGCCAGCACCTGCGGCAATTCCAGCAGATGCAGATACTTGGTCAGATAACCACGCAAATAGACGCCATGACCGATGCGTTCGTAGCGTTCGGCTTCGAGCGCCTGGATCACGGTCAACGGCAGCTTGAGCCGATGTGCCGCGTCCTCGCAACTCAAACCATGTGCGTCACGCGCGGCGCGCAGGCGTTGCCCCAGGCATTCATCCCCGGCGACAAATGCCTGTTTCACCTCGATCGCAGGCGATGGTTCGGCGGACACGTCCTTTGTTTCTGGCTGTATCGCATTGATTGGCGTGGCCAGAGCGAGTTCCATCTCGGGCTCGGGGCCGATTGCATCAGAAGTTGTTGTATTCATTTTGGGTGTGGCTACGGCTTCATCAAAAAACGATAGTTGAATTTGCTCTGCATCATGCTGGGCGACGACGCGATCACTGCCTTCCGTAGCGGGATATACCTCATTGCGATCGGTCTTGTCCGTGTTCATGGTCTCAATGTGCGCCAGGGGCCACGGAATTCAGCGAATGGGTCTGCTCCGAGTCCGGAAAATCCTGTTGCAGTCGTTGCGCGTAATCGCGCGCGGTATCGGCATGGCCAAGTTTCACTTCGATATTGCGGGCCAATAGCAGGGCCGCCGGATCGGGCTTGCTCAGCGCTTCAAAGCGCTGAATGAAGGCGCGTGCGTGGAAGTAATCGTCCTTCAAATACAGCACCTTGGCCAGATGAAACAGGGCCGCCGGATTGTTCGGGTTGGCCTCCAGCGCACGCCGAAAATCCTGCTCGGCCTGACCGAGTTGGGCGACGCCACCATGATCGACAAGACAGGTGCCGGCATTGGTGTAGAGCATATCGGGTGTCTTGTAGAAAGGATCCTGCATTCCCCGCGTGAAGTACGTCTGCGCCTGATCGTATTTGCCTTGCGCACAGAGAAATTGGCCGTAATTGTTGTTGGTCACACCGGATTTCGGGTCGAGTTCCGCAGCACGCGCGTAGTTCTCTTCGGCAGCCTTGAGGTTGCCGATGCGCTCGTAAAGCACCGCGATCACGGTATGCGCATCGACGAAATTGGGGTCGTATTGCAAGGCTTTTTGCAGATTGTCCAGCGCGAGTTCGAGCTTGCCCTGCTCCATGTAGCGCTGACCGAGTTCGACCCGTACGCGCGCCGCATCTTCCTTCTTGTCGGTTTTGTTGTCCGACAGATGCGCGCCGCCCTTCGTGGTAATGCACGCAGTCAACGTGCCGCAGAGCAGCGCCGCACAGAACACCCGTAAGAACCTACGCTGCATGTTTGGCTCCTTCTTCCACACGCCGCCGAAAATCGGCCTGACGCCGGGTGCGATCGACCACCTGGCCCTTGAGCTGGCCACAGGCGGCGTCGATATCATCGCCGCGCGTGCGTCGCACCATCGTCAGCACGCCGGCATCCAGCAGGATCGTCTGGAAATCGCGGATGTCGCCTTCATCGGAACGCTCGTACTGCGTGCCGGCAAAGGTATTGAACGGAATCAGATTGACCTTGCTCGGCAACTGGCGCATCAGCTTGATCAACTGGCGTGCATGCTCCGGCCGATCGTTTATACCTTTCAGCATTGTGTACTCAAACGTGATCGTGGTCCGCTGACGACGCGCCGCATAACGCTGGCAGGCACCGAGCAATTCGGCGATCGGATATTTCTTGTTCAGCGGAACGAGCTGCGTGCGCAGCTCGTCGTTCGGCGCGTGCAGCGATACCGCCAGCGACACATCAGCCACTTCGCCGAGCTTGTCGATCATCGGCACCAAACCGGCCGTAGACAGGGTAACGCGCTTGTTGGCCAGACCGAAGCCGAGGTCATCGCGCATCACGCTCATCGCACGCACGACGTTGTCGAAATTCAGCAGCGGCTCACCCATGCCCATCATCACGACGTTGGTGAGTTTGCGTTGCCGATGCGGCACGTTGCCCAGATGTTTGGCGGCGACGAAGACCTGGCCGATGATTTCGGCCGCGGAAAGATTACGGTTGAAACCCTGCGTGCCGGTCGAGCAGAACGTGCAGTTCAGGCCGCAGCCGATCTGCGACGACACGCACAGGGTGCCGCGTGTGGATTCAGGAATGAATACGGTTTCGATCGCACTGCCGCCGTCCATGCCAAGCAGCCATTTGTGTGTGGCATCGGCGGATTGCTTCTCGAACATCGTCTTGGGCGGGACGATCTCGCAGGCGGCTTCGAGCTTGTCGCGCAGCGCCCTGCCGACGTCGGTCATCGCCGCGAAATCGGTGACGTGGCGATGATAGATCCACTTCATCACCTGCTCGGCCCGGTAAGGCTTTTCGCCGAGCTGCGCGAACACGTCACGCAAGCCCTGGCGATCGTAGTCGAGCAAATTAAATTTAGAGGAACGTTGATCCACGGCGCTCATTTTGAAAAGTGCGGCCACGATGGCCGCTTTTTGATCTTCGCGTTCACGGACGAACGCAAAGTTCCGTCCCGGCGAAAAAGTATGCAATTTCCACTTGTGCAGTTTCTGTCGCGTCCGATCCATGTACGGCATTCGCATCGATCGACTGCGCGAAGTCGGCGCGGATTGTTCCTGGCGCAGCCTTCTTCGGATCGGTCGCACCCATCAGATCGCGGTGCTTCAACACCGCACCCTCGCCTTCCAATGCCTGGATCATCACCGGACCAGAGATCATGAACTCGACAAGTGGTTTGAAGAACGGACGCTCACGATGCACGGCGTAGAAGCCTTCCGCCTCGGAGCGCGAGAGCTGCTTCATTTTCGCGGCCACGACTTTCAAGCCGGTTTTTTCAAAACGCGCGTAAATTTCGCCGATGACATTTTTTGCCACAGCATCGGGTTTGATAATGGAAAGAGTGCGCTCCAGCGCCATGTGTCGGTTCTCCGGAATTCGGTCATTGTGGACTGTGGGACAGTGCCCGGCCAGCCAAGGAATTCTAGCATTAATTCCACGGCATTCCACGGGTTTAGATCACAAAACCGCCGAGGATTCTAGTTTGCCTTCACGCCGATTCCACGGGCACGTGTCGACCACCTGACCGGCGGGCGGTAATCTTTCTTCAATTCATTGACCGCAGTGATGACACCACCGTATGCTTCAAACGCCCGTTTGAGCGTGCGGCCGCATACTTCGCCGTGCCCTGCGTGGTCCAAGGACACCTAGCGTGAACGCTCCCCATTTCTCCACCCGGCAACGCATACTCGATTCGGCCGAGGCGCTGTTTGCGCGCCACGGGTTTGCCGGTGCCTCGCTGCGCCAGGTCACCGCCGCGGCCAGCGTCAATCTGGCAGCGGTCAATTATCACTTCGGCTCCAAGGAAAACCTGATCAACGAGGTCTTCCGCCGGCGCTTGGACGAACTCACCACGCAACGATTGCAAGCTCTCGCGGCTGTCCAGGCCAGGCCCGATCACGGTCTCGATGATGTGCTTGATGCCTTCGTCCGGCCCGCATTGGTACTGGTTCCGGACGAGCATGGCGGCGCCGGCTTCGTGCGCGTTCTGGCCCGCGCCTACGCCGAGCACAACGAGCAACTACGCAAGTTCATGCACGACAACTATGGCCCCGCGCTCAGGCAATTTGCATCCGCATTTGCCAAACTTCTTCCCGACCTGGACAAACAGGAGCTTTACTGGCGACTAGATATCGTCAGCGGCGCATTGACCTATGCGATGGCCGATTTCGGCATGATCAAGCGCCGCGGAATTTCCGAACAACAGCATCGTGATCTTGCCGCCGAGCATTTAATCAAGTTCGCTGCGGCCGGTCTGCGCGCGAGGTAATACCAGGTTTCTTCCGTTCCTTTGCAATCATTTCGTGAGGTCTTCATGAGCGATTCCAAGCTTCGTATCCGCAAAGCCGCCGTGCTCGGCGCTGGCGTCATGGGCGCGCAGATCGCTGCGCACCTGACCAATGCCGGCGTCGAAACCGTGTTGTTTGATCTTGCTGCCAAAGATGGCGACGCAAACGGCATCGTGCTCAAGGCGATCGACAATCTGAAGAAATTGTCGCCCGCCCCGCTGGCGGATAAAGCGCTGGCGGGCGCCATCGTCCCGGCCAACTACGACCAGAACCTCGAAGGGCTCAAAGGCTGCGACCTCATCATCGAAGCCATCGCCGAACGTCTGGACTGGAAGCGCGACCTCTACGCCAAGATCGCACCCTTTGTGAGCCCAACTGCAGTGCTCGCAAGCAATACTTCTGGTTTAAGTATCAATTCATTAGCAGATATTCTTGATGTAAAACTTCATCAGCGATTCTGCGGTGTGCATTTCTTCAATCCGCCGCGTTACATGCATCTGGCTGAGCTGATTCCCTGCGCCAAAACCGACCCTGCGGTCCTCGAAGGTCTCGAGGCCTTCCTCACGACCACACTCGGCAAAGGTGTGGTCTACGCCCGCGACACTCCCAACTTCATCGGCAACCGCATCGGTGTGTTCTCGATGCTGGCGACGATGCACCACACGGAACAATACAAACTGAGTTTCGACGTGGTCGATGCCTTGACCGGCCCGGCAATTGGGCATCCGAAGAGTGCAACGTATCGCACCTCGGATGTGGTCGGCCTCGACACCATGGGTCATGTGATCAAGACCATGGACGACACGCTGCCGAAGGATCCCTGGCACGACTACTTCAAGGCGCCCGCTGTCGTGCAAGCCTTGATCGCGAAAGGCGCGCTCGGTCAAAAGACCGGCGCGGGCTTCTTCCGCAAGGTTGGCAAGGACATTCTTGTGCTCGATCCGGCCAAGGTCGACTACGTTCCGCAGATTGGCAAGGTCAGCGACGAAGTGGCTGAGATCCTCAAGCTTAAATCGCCCGCTGAGAAGTTCGCCAAACTGCGCGCGAGTGCCGATCCTCAGGCGCAGTTCCTGTGGGCGATCCATCGCGACCTTTTCCACTATGCGGCGTTTTTCCTCGCCGACATTGCCGCCAGCGCGCGCGATATCGACTTTGCCATGCGCTGGGGCTACGGCTGGCAACTCGGGCCGTTCGAGACCTGGCAGGCCGCCGGCTGGGCCGACGTCGCCAAGTGGATTGCCGAAGACATCGCCGCCGGCAAGGCGATGAGCAAGGCGCCGCTGCCAGCATGGGCCAGCGATCCGAAGCGTGTCGGCGTACATACGGCGCAAGGCTCTTACTCACCCGCGACCGACAAATATCTGCCGCCATCGGGCGCGCCAGTCTACAAACGCCAACTGTTTCCGCAAACCGTGATCGGCACGCCAGTCGATAAGGGCAAGACGATTTTCGAGACCGACGATGTGCGCCTGTGGAATCTGGGCGGCGACGATATCGCCATCGTGTCGTTCAAGAGCAAGATGCACACCATCGGCGCGGGCGTGCTCGATGGTATCAATCGTGCCGTGGACGAGGCCGAACGGAACTTCAAGGCACTGGTGATCTGGCAAGATTCCGAACCCTTCAGCGTCGGCGCCAATCTCAAGGAAGCCGGCGCGATGCTGCAAGCCGGCAAAGCGTCCGAGCTTGAAGGCTTTATCTCCCGCTTCCAGCAAGCCACCATGCGGGTGAAGCACGCCCTGGTGCCGGTCGTCGCCGCGGTGCGCGGCATGGCACTTGGCGGCGGTTGCGAATTGCAGATGCATTGCGCGCGCACGGTCGCGGCGCTGGAAAGCTATATCGGTCTGGTCGAAGCCGGTGTCGGCCTGTTGCCCGCCGGCGGCGGCTTGAAGGAACTCGCCCTGCGCGCGTCGCAGCAGGCTTTCGGCGGCGATGTGTTCACAGCGTTGAAAACTCGCTTCGAAACAGTGGCGATGGCGAAGACTTCCGGCAGTGCGCTGGAGGCCAAGGAACTGGGACTATTGCGGCACAGCGACGTCGTCGTGTTCCACGCCGATGAACTGTTGTACGTCGCCAAGACCGAGACAAACGCGATGGCCGAATCCGGTTATCGCCCACCACTGCCTGATCGGCAGATTGTCGCGGCGGGCGATGTTGCCACCGCCACGTTCAAGGCGAATCTGGTCAACATGCTCGAAGGCCGCTTCATCTCGCCGCACGATATGGAAATCGCCTCACGCATCGCCGACACCTTGTGCGGCGGCCAGATTGAGCGCGGCTCACTGGTCGATGAACAATGGCTGCTTGATCTCGAACGCAAACATTTTGTGGCGCTGGCGCAAAACCCGAAAACGCAGGAACGCATCGCGTTCACCCTGAAAACCGGCAAACCGCTGAGGAACTAGAGGCACCAAGCACAAAAACTACTCGTCATTCCAGCGAAGGCTGAAATCCAGTTCTGGTTTCATATGACGCAAGAACAAAGATCAAGAACTGGACCCCAGCCTTCGCTGGGGTGACGTCTTATTTGAATCCTTCGCGAGGTTCGTATGAGCAAACAAACCCAAGACGCCTACATCGTTGCCGCGATCCGCACTCCGGTCGGCAAGGCCCCGCGCGGCGTATTCCGCAATACGCGGCCAGACGACATGTTGGCTTTCGCCATTGACGCTGCATTGGCCAAATGTCCCTCCGTGGACAAATCCCGGATCACCGACGCCATCATCGGCTGCGCCATGCCCGAGGCCGAGCAAGGCATGAACGTCGCGCGCATCGGCGTGCTGCTGGCCGGCCTGCCGAACAGCGTGCCGGCGGTAACAGTCAACCGCTTCTGCTCCTCCGGCCTGCAGGCCGTAGCGATGGCGGCGGATCGCATCCGTCTGGGCGAAGCCGACCTGATGATCGGCGGCGGCACCGAGAGCATGAGCATGGTGCCGATGATGGGTTATCACCCGGTGTTCAATCCGCGCATATTCGACAACGAACACATCGGCATTGCCTACGGCATGGGCATCACCGCCGAGAAAGTCGCCGAACAATGGAAAGTCACGCGCGAGCAGCAGGATGCCTTCGCTGTGGCCAGTCATGCCAAGGCGCTGGCCGGGATCGCCAACGGCGAATTCGCCGACGAAATCGCGCCGTATACTTTGGCCGATCATTATCCCGATCTGAACAAGCGCGGCAGCATCGACGATACGCGCCTCATCAAGAATGACGAAGGTCCGCGCGCGGGCACGACACTCGATGTGCTGGCCAAACTCAAGACCGTGTTCCGCGCTGGCGGCAGTGTCACCGCGGGCAATTCATCGCAGATGTCCGACGGCGCCGGCGCCGTTTTGCTCGCCAGCGAACAAGCGATCAAGGATTACGGCTTGACCCCGCTCGCCCGCTTCGTCGGCTTTGCCGTCGCCGGCGTGCCACCGGAAATCATGGGCATCGGCCCGAAGGCGGCGATTCCGAAAGCCTGCCAACTCACCGGCATCAAGCAGGACGATCTGGACTGGATTGAACTCAATGAAGCCTTTGCCGCGCAAGCGCTCGCCGTCATCAAGGATCTCGGACTAAACCCCGACAAGGTCAACCCGCTGGGCGGTGCGATTGCGCTCGGTCATCCGCTCGGTGCGACCGGCGCCGTGCGTATCGCCACCCTTATCAGCGGTCTGCGGCGACGCAAACTCAAATACGGCATGGTGACGATGTGCATCGGCACCGGCATGGGAGCGGCGGGGATTTTCGAGGCGGTGTAGCTAAAACAATGTTCAAAGACAGTCTTTATGCCCGTACGCTGACCGCAATGACACTCGCCTTTTTCGCGAATGTTCCAGCATTTGCGCATACGAACGACGCGAAAATCGAAGTCGCAACGTCATGCTCACCAAGCACTGCTAAATCTGACAGATGGCAGGTTTCTTATGCTCATTCGTTGATCAATATTTACGGTACGCAAGACTGCGTTTCCCGTAGCTCGCTGACCAGTCTATCGGTTGAATCCATCCAGGCTGTAAAAACCAAGTACCAGATATGGGCCGTGGAGATAAAGCTTGCTGCAAGCAGTTTAGATATTTGGTCAACGATTGAAAAAAAGGAAATGTATAAAGGGATGGTGCTGCTATTCGGCAACAAAGCAGTACTTAGAATACGCATTGCCAGCCCGATAGATGCTGGCAAATTGAATGTTTTTGCTAGCAGTGAGGCGGAAGCAAAACTAATGGCGGGTGCGCTATCCGGAGATGATAAGTGACGCCGTCAAGCGAGTCTCGGCAACCGTCCACGCAGGTTTTCCGCGTCGTGCAGACCAGGTTCGGCGATAAGCTCGCGCGCCGCATCGACCTGGCCCCAGACGTTCCACAACAGCACGCCGCGGACACGGCCGCGGTCGAGGTAATAAATCACGCCTTCGCGATTGGGCTGTGTCCAGTGTTCGACCACGTCGAGCCGATCATCGAGCAGGCCGACGGCTTCGTAGCCAAGATCGAACAAATCGGAATAGAAAAATGGCAGCGTCGTGTAGGCTTCGTTGGCGCCGGCCATCACGCGGCCGGCATGATGGCCCATGCTGATTGCCGCGTTTTCGTGCTCAACGCGCATCCGTGTATCCAATGCCGCATTGTGGAAATTGGCGACGTCGCCGGCGGCGAAGATATCCGGGTCGGATGTGCGCAGACGATTGTCCACGACGATGCCGTTGTCGATTTTCAACCCAGCCTGTTCAGCAAGAACGGTATTCGGCGTGACGCCAAGGCCGGCAACGACAGCATCGAAACGCAGGGTCTTGCCATCCGCCAAAGCCAGATCGGCACCTTTGTCGTCCGCCTTGCCATTGACGACTTTCGTGCCAGTGCGCACATCGACGCCGTGTTCGCGGAAATACGCGTTGAGGAATTCGCTCAGCGCACCGGGATAACGCCCCGCGCCGATCGCCTCGCCGGGAAACAGCATCGTCACCTTGCAACCGTTGCTGGCCAGCGACGCCGCGATTTCGCTGCCGATGAAGCCGCCGCCGATCACGCCGACGTGTGCGCCGGCGACAGCGAACCGGCGCAGCGCAAGGTAATCGTCCAGTGTGCGGAAATGGATCACGCGCTCGCCGTCGAACGGTAATTTGCGCGGCGCGGCACCAGTGGCAAGCAACAAGCGACGATAACGATAACTGTCGCCACGATTGTCGCGCGCGATATGCGCGGCGCGATCCAGCGATTCGATGCGCCGGTCCAGATGCAGCGTCGCGCCGGATTTTGCCGTGCCCAGGTCGATGGCATCGACAGTCTTGTCTTTCCACAACGCTTTCGACAACGGCGGCCGTTCGTATGGCGGTTGTGGTTCGTCGCCGACGAGGCCGATGCTGCCTTTCACATCGTTCTCGCGAATCGCCTTGGCCGCCGCGTCGGCGGTCATGCCGGCACCGATGATCAGATAGTCGTAACTGTGTTCCATCGCGTGCCTCGATTTTGGATGACTGCGCTACAAGACATGATTTGATGCAATTCGCTTACGGTTCGAAACCGTCGTAGAAAATCCGGTCGTTCCATTCATACGCACCGATATCGGTCGCCGCTTGGAATTTCCGAGGGTAACCTGTGCCGCGTTGATCGGTGGTAAGCGCCCCTGCGCTCACCGGCCCGGTGTCGATGGCGCAAGACCCTGCCGGTAGCGCTTGGGTTTGGGTAGGGCCGCCATTGTTGGCGAGCGCGCCAAAATTGGGATTGCACTTCTGATTGTGAGTGCCGCTGCCGCCCGCGATGGTGACATTGGTCCCCAAAGTTCCAATGTCGTTGTAGTCGCCGGACAGAGTCAATCCAGAGCCAGCGCCATCCACGTCGGTGCCTGGCTGATTGCCGAATATCAGCGTCGCGTTGGCGGTGGAGTTCGCCGTGATCAGGATGCCACCACCGGGCTGCCCGGTGTGAACGCTGTTGCCCGATAACGTGCAGAAATCCATGTTGACAGCATAGGCATCGATTCCACCGCCGCCCGTATATGCGGAATTGC
>JANWJJ010000143.1 GCA_025451955.1 Rudaea sp.
AACGGCCCATGACTTCGGCCAGCGGCGCGTAGTCGAGATTGCTCAGTCCCGCACCATGTACCGAATCGGGCAGAAACAGATTCCACAAGCCGGCGGCGCGCGCATGGACTTTGAGTTTTTCCATCACTGGCGGAATCGTCCAGCGCTGTCCATCTTGTTCGAGATGGGCGAAGTAATCCACTTCGGCGGGTTCGATGTGCTCGTGCTGGAAACGAATTACGCGCTCGCGCAGGTCACGCGCACGATTGGACAACGGAAACAGGTCGGTCATCAGAGCGTATCTCGTGGCGAGGTCGTTTCAATAATACGTCACGTAGTCGCGCTCGGCGGGCGAGGCTAGATGCGGCAACATGTTCCAGATATGCAAATCCCAGGCATCGCCGTTGCTGCGGAATTCGCTGACGGCGGTGTTGCGCAAGGCCAGATTGAGCTTGACCGCCCGCGCGCTGTCGCAGCCGAGCGCGGCTTGCGCACAACGCGCGATCGGGCCGCCCGAGCTGACCACGAGAATCTTGCCGCGCGGTGCAGAGTCGAGTTGCGCGCGCGCACGGGCGACGCGTGCGCCGAAGGCGATCCAGGTTTCCGGCACAGCGTCATCGAGTTCGCCCTCAGCCCAGGCGCGCAGAGTCGCGTTCATCAGCGCATGCGCGGCGCGCTGATCGCCGCCATGGGCCGCGATCAAGACCGGATCGTCCGCGTGCCGCTGCGCGTAGGCGCGGATCAGTGCGTCGTGATCAAATTCATTCCAGTCGGCATCCTGCGCCGCTGGCGGCAGTGCGCGACCCGCGGATGCGAAAGCCTGGGCAATCGCCGCGAGCGTCTGCGCGTGGCGGCGCAAGGTGCCGCTGGCGACACGCGCGAATCGCAGGTCCGGATGCGCCACCAGCCAGGCCGCCAGGCGTTGCGCCTGCTGCTCGCCTCGTGCCGAAAGCACGTCGTAATCGGCACTGCCGAACGAGGCTTGGGCATGCCGGATCAGCCACAAGCGCGACGATGCGTTCGGCGCCGTCATGCAAGCCGCTCAGTCGACGACATAATCGTGGGTAAATTTCACCGTCAGCGGTCGCGTGCCACCGGGCGGAATCACCTTGACGTCAAATACATACGTGCCAGAACCGGTCAGCGGAAATTCGCCAAGGTAATCGTAATCGCCGTTTTCGCTGGTTTCGCGGAAACGGATCGGGCGTTGGTGGCCGGTCAGATCGCCGACGCTGGCACTGACATCGGCACGCACCATATCCTGCCCGGCGCCGGCTTTTGCCTGCACCGCGATATTGAGCAAGCCGCGGCGATCCGAACGCTCGATGCCGTATTCCTTTGCGATTGCAGGCAAAAGTTGATTTGTGGTAATTGCGCTATAGTGGACAATGTAGCCACCGACATCCTGGCTATCATTATCCGGCGTTGACTGACCTTGGCTGTGGCGCGGCAACAGGAGCAGCACAATCAGCAGCGCGATGGCGGCGAGCAATACGCCGATCTTGTGGGCGATGCGCATGGGGCAACTCGAACGGGTCGGAACCGACAGCGCAATCTTACACGCAGCGATGGATTGCGTCAGGGCAGCCGCAGACTCAGATCGGCCAGTGGCGACACGATCAGGATGCGCGCGAGAACCAGCGCAATCGAGGCCAGCCAGCAGGAAAAATCCAGCCCGCTGATCGGCGGCAACAGACGCCGGAACGGCCGCACTACCGGTTCGACGGCCTGCGTCAGCAGGCGATAGTTCGAGTCGTGGCGTGCCGATGGGATGAAACTGAGCAGGCAATACGCCAGGATCGCAACAAGCTCGATCAGGATAATCCAATCCAGCGTGTCGACCAAGGCATGCGCGAGCAGCGGCATGACACCGATACTCACGCCGAACAGCGACCTCAGCAGCAGGGTTTCGATCGTCACCAGCAGCCAGGCGACCAGCAGCGACGAAAATTCGATCCGGCGCCAGCGCGGAATGAAGTTGCGCAACGGCGTGACCACCGGATTTGTGAACATATATACAAAGCGGCAAATCGGCTGGTTGAACGGTGCGCCGATCGCAATCAGCAAGGCGCGCGCCAGAAACACGACGATGAAGAATCCGAACAGGGTCTGGATAAGAAAGGTGCCGGCGTTGAGCAGATAAGACATGGAAGCGCGTCAATCCTCGAATTGTTTCGATAGTTCATCACCACGTTGCGTGGCTGCCGCAATCGCGCGCGCGACGATCTCATCGAAACCGTTGGCAGCGAAACTTTCCAGCGCCGCTTGCGTGGTGCCGCCGGGCGAGGTCACGCGCCGGCGCAGTTCGGCGGGCGCGGCGCCGTCCTCGCGCAACATGCGGCCGGCGCCGAGGCAGGTCTGCGTCGCCAGCGCGCGCGCGGTGTCGCGCGGCAGACCTTGCGCGACGGCGGCGTCTTCCAGCGCTTCGACCAGCAGGAAAAAATACGCCGGGCCGGAACCCGACAACGCCGTGACCGTATCCATCAGCGCCTCGTCGTCAATCCACACGGCCAATCCCGCAGCCGAAAGTATACTTTGCGCCAAATCGCGCTGCGCCGCATCGCAACGCGCATTCGCGCACAGTCCCGATGCACCCGCGCCGATCAGCGCCGGCGTGTTCGGCATGCAGCGCACGATGGCGACGTCGCCGCCCAGCCAGCGCTCGATCTGATCAATGCGGATGCCGGCGGCGATGGAGGCGATCAGCGGTTTGCGCGCTTGTGCGATCGCGTGCAGGCCGGCGCACACGGTTTGCATCACCTGTGGTTTGACCGCGAGTACCAGCACATCGGCATCACGCGCCGCGTCTGCATTTGCGGCATGCACGGCGACGCCGAAGTCGCGCACCAGCGCCGCACGCAAGTCCACATTCGGTTCGGCGACGGCGATGTTGCGCGGCTCGGCGCCGTCGCGGATCAAGCCGCCGATCAGGCTGCGTGCCATATTGCCGCCACCGATAAAGGCGATGGCGCCGGGAGTTTGGGGATCGGATGTAGGCATGTGCGTCACGATAGCAGGTGCGATAGCGCCTTGCGTAGCGTCTGCGACAGGCTCGCTGCGGACAGCCGTTTTTACGGCATTCCAAAGTCAACCGCGCCGCGCGGCTTTCTGGCATGATCGGCGCCGTCGAACCGCGCCTGTGACGCGCGGCCACAGGGGCGGGAATGTCGCTGATCGCCGAACTCAAGCGCCGCAAAGTTTTCAAGGTCGGTGCGGCCTATCTCGTTATCGCTTGGCTGGCGGTGCAGGCGGCATCGATCGGTTTCCCCGCGTTCGACGCGCCGCCGTGGGTGCTGCGGGTTTTCATCCTGATCGCGCTGCTCGGATTTCCCATCGCGGTGGTGCTGGCGTGGGTGTTCGATATCACGCCCGAAGGCGTGAAGCTCGATACGGACGCGTCAGGCGGCAAGCGATTGTTCGTCGTGGCGGGATTACTGATCGTGCTGGCGATCGGTTGGTATTTCTTCGGACAACCATCGTTTCGCCGTGGCGATGTCGCGACGAAACCAGTGGCTGCGCCCGTTGTCGTCGCGCCGCAAAAATCCATCGCCGTGCTTGCCTTCATTGACCTCAGTCCGGCCCACGACCAGGGCTATTTTTCCGACGGCATGTCCGAGGAAATCCTCAACGCGCTCGCGCAGGTGAAGGACCTCAAGGTCGCCGGCCGCACGTCGTCGTTCTACTACAAGGGCCGCAACGAAGACCTGCGCACCATCGGCAAGGCGCTCGGCGTCGCCAATATCCTCGAAGGCTCAGTGCGCAAGCAGGGCGACAAGGTGCGCATCACCGCGCAATTGATCCGGGTCGCGGACGACACCCATCTGTGGTCGCACGATTACGACGGCAATCTGTCCGACGTGTTCCAGTTGCAGGACAACATCGCGCACGCGATCACCGACCAGCTCAAGGTGGTGTTGATCGGCGATCAGAAAACGCGGCTGGTGCCGGTGGCGACCAGCAGCCCGGAAGCACATACGCTGTACCTGCAAGCCAGTGCAATTTTCAATCGACGCGATGGCACAAAGTACAAGGATGCGATTACGGACTTGCAGCAGGCGATCCGGCTCGACCCGGACTATGCGCGCGCGTACTCGCGGCTGGCGGCGTTGTACGTCGTCATCCCCAGTCATTCGGATATCGACGTGCGCACCGCGCACGCCGAGGTGTTGCGCTACGCGCGCAGCGCCAGCGCGCTCGATCCCGGTCTTGCCGAACCCTGGGCCGCGACGGGCTTTTCATGGGGCAAGTTCGCGGGACACTTCATCGATCAGCGCGAGGCATTCGAACAGGCATTGAAACTGGACCCCAACGATGTCACCACGAACTTCTGGTTCGGGTTGAGTCTTGCCATGACCGGTTATCGCCAGCGCGGAATCGCTCTGGTGGATCGCGCATTGAAGCTGGATCCGATGTTGCCGAACGCCTTGCGCTGGCGTGGCATCCTGTATTTTTACGCAGGCGATCTCGGTCGCGCCGAAGCATTATTGAAACGCGCACGCGACCTGGGATTACCGTTCGCCGACCTCAATCTGGCCGATGTCGTTGAGGCGCGCGGCGACACCGCCACGGCGGCCAGACTTGCGGCGGGGAGTGCGGGCTGGCTGTATACCGGCATGCCGGCCGATACCGCCGCCGTGGTGGCCTACGGCATTCATGGCGACGCGGCTGCACGCCGGCGCGCCCTGACTCTCATCGAAACCTACCTCGCCAAGCCGCACGAACATGTTCCGGGCTTGCTGCCAGCGGCAATCGCCAGACTCGGCGAGCCGGCGCGGGCGTTGGCGGTCGAGCGATCGCAACAAACCGGCGACACCACCGACTTTCTGGTGCTGCTGTGGAGTCCGCAAGGTCGCGGCATGCGATCCCTGCCGGAATTTTCCGCGTTCCTGCGCGACTTCGGGCTCGCCGCGCTGTGGGACAAGTACGGCCCGCCCGACCACTGCAAAAAAATCGCGGCGGGCGACTATGTCTGCCAATAGGGGAATGTCATGACCGAAAACGATGAGGACGAACATGGGCTTGGCCCACTCGACGCGATGATCGCTGCGCCGGAACACCAACGCGTATTGCTCGAAAACGACAAGGTGCGCGTACTCGACACGTCCCTGGCGCCCGGCGACACCACGCCGGTGCACGAGCACCCCTGGCCGGCGGTACTGCATGTGCTGGGTTGGAGCGACTTCGTACGCATCGACCGTGACGGCAAGGTGCTGCTCGACAGCCGCGCTTCGGGC
>JANWJJ010000144.1 GCA_025451955.1 Rudaea sp.
CTTCGAGCAGGAAACCATGTCCGGATTGAGTCGGGCCGCCGTACCAGCTGCCGCTGGTGTAGCCGCCGATGACGAAGGGCGGCGGTGTCACGGCATTGACGATGATGCTGCCAACCATGCCCATGCTTGCGTGTTCATCGCATTGGTAGTTGATGGTTCCGGTCGTGGGAAACGTCAGGGTATCGCTCCAGGCGCTGCCGCTCGGTGCGCTGTTGCCGGCGCAATCGTTCGAGCAATCGAAACTGGTGGGGCCGCTGGTCGAATGCGCATTGTGAAAGCCTCCGGTATTGGTGAATGTCACCGTATCGCCAGCGTTGATGGTGAGCGTTTTCGGCGAAAATACGTCGCCCGAGCCACCAACGACAACCGTGTGATTCGTCGCCCAGCCCGAAGCGCTGAACAACAGCAACAACAACCATGCAGTGCGCAATTGCGTAGCCATGTGAAACCTCGTCGTAGTGGTGCCCCTACGGGCAGACCGTGAGCGTAGCTTATTTCTTTCAGGCTACTGCCCGAATGTTCCGGGGTTCTGTGCTGGGGTGCGCAATACCGTGTTGGCGTCGTTTACACTGCGCCAACTCGATGCCCGCGGACGATTCATGGCGAAGCTGTATTTCTATTATTCGGCGATGAACGCCGGCAAGACCACAACCCTGCTGCAAAGCGCGCACAACTATCGCGAGCGCAGCATGCGCACCTTGATCCTGACGCCGCAACTCGACCATCGGCATGGCCGCGGTGTGGTTGCCTCGCGCATCGGTCTGAAGGCGCGCGCGCACACGTTTGCGCGCGGTGAGGATCTGCTGCTGACCGCGCGCGACGACATCGCCACCAACGGCGCGCTGCATTGCGTGCTGGTCGACGAGGCGCAATTCCTCAGCCGCGCCCAGGTCTGGCAAGTGAGCGACATCGTCGACAAGCTGCGGATTCCTGTACTGGCCTATGGCCTGCGCACGGATTTTCGCGGCGAATTGTTCGAGGGCAGCCAGTATCTGCTGGCGTGGGCCGACAACCTGATCGAGATCAAGACCATCTGCCACACCGGCAAGAAGGCGACGATGGTGGTGCGCGTGGACGATCACGGCCGCGCCGTCACCGACGGCCCGCAGGTCGAAATCGGCGGCAACGAGCGTTATGTCTCGGTCAGCCGCGCCGAGTTCAAGAAGATCACCGCTGGCGAAGGCCGGATCGAGTTGCAGCAGACGACCTTGCCGTTGGCGAAGGAATGACGAGCAGAACTCAGTGCTGACAACGCGGACAGAAGAACGTCGAGCGCTGGCCGAGCACGACGGCGCGAATCGGCGTGCCGCAGACTTTGCAGGCTTCGCCGGCGCGGCCGTAGACGAACAATTCCTGCTCGAAATAACCGGGTGCGCCGTCGGGGCGGATGAAGTCGCGCAAGGTCGTGCCGCCGCGTTGGATGGCGTAGGCGAGGACGCGTTTCACCTCGCCGGCCAGACGCTTGTAGCGCGCCAGCGAAACCGATCCCGCGGCGCGGCGCGGATGGATGCCGGCAGCGAACAGCGCCTCGGCGGCGTAGATATTGCCGACGCCGACCACGATTTTCTGATCCATCAGAAAAACTTTCACCGGCGCGCTGCGGCCACGCGACATTTTCCACAGGTATACACCGTCGAAATCGCCGTCCAGTGGCTCGGGTCCGAGTGCGGCGAGCAGCGGATGCGTAGTTCCCGACGCCTGCCAGAGCAGGCAGCCGAAACGACGGGGATCGGTAAAACGCAGAATGCGGCCCGAATCCAGATGCCAGTCGAAATGATCGTGCGCGCCGGGCGGCGTGTCCGCGGCGAGAATGCGCAGCGATCCGGACATGCCCAGATGCAGCAACGCGCTGCCGGCGGCGGTGTGGGCGAGCAGGTATTTTGCGCGACGCTCCACAGCCTCGATCTTCTGGCCGGGCAGTTTCCGCCGCAGCACGGGCGGAATCGGCCAGCGCAGGCGCGGCTGCCGGATTGTCAGCGCCACGACGCGATGATCGACGAGATACGGCGCGATACCGCGCCGCGTAGTTTCGACTTCGGGCAGCTCGGGCATGGCTTATTGCTTCCGCGCCGCGGATGGATCGGCCAGTTCGCTTTCCGGCGCTTCGAGCAGGCGCGCGCTGAAGCGATCAGGTACGCGCAGCAATTCGTTGCCGACATGCACATAGCGATCGTGTTCGATCGAATCCTCGCCGCCGATGGCGATGACAGTGGTATCCAGCGTCAGCGTGATCTGCGGCGGATCGAGTCCGAGTTTGCGCAGGTCGTAATCGTGCAGCGACAAGCGCATGCGTGGACGTGCCTGCGCGACAGCGATCAAGCGCGCGATGGCTTCCGGATTGGCCGGCAGCGCGTACGGTTCGAGCATGCGCCAGCCGTCGGCGCTGCGCTCGAAGCGGCGCGTGCGGCAGTCCGTGCATTGCACCTCGACGCGCTGCACAGCAGCCGGATCGAGTGCAGCCAGTGGCGCGGGCAGCAGCGATCGCTCACGCGCCAGTTCGGCCCACACCGCCGTGGCGAGCACGGCGGTAAGCAGACCAAGAAAAAGTATACTTCGCGTCGTTTTACGCATGTTGAATTCAAGTCACGCGCGCCGGCGTCGCCACCAGATCACGCCGCCGGCGAGCAGCAACAGACCCGGCAGGAGAATCAGAAAGCCCAGGCCGATCACGCCGAGCCAGCGTTGACTCAGGTGCAATTGCCGATCCGGCGCGCCCTTGTCGGGAATCTGGATCAAGGCGTCGTCTTCCAGCAACCAGTCGAACACGCGCTGGCCGAATTCGCGGTTGCCGCCGTTGCCGAGGAAGGAATTCGACAGGAAGTCACCGTCACCGATCACGACCACGCGCTGTTCGCGCTTGACCGGACTCGGCGACAGCCGGTCGAGCGCAAAGCCCAGATCCAGCGGGCCGGGAATTTCGCCCTTGGCCGCGTCGTAGCTGATCGTGGTGGTGTCGCCCTGTTTCGGAATCGGTCCGGTTTCGGTCCAGGATTTGGCGCTGGTGCGCAGCAGCGGCGTCATCTGCCATTCGTCGCCCGCCACGGCGGCCAGCGCGGCGGCCTGTGGAAACAGCGTGGTCAGTGAGAAATCGCGCGTAATGGCGCTTTGTGGATAAGTGGAAATTGCGACAAAACTCGGGTCGCCGATGCCGAATGCCGCACCGCTGCCATCCACGGCCACACCTTGCAACACGCGCAACGACAAGGCTTTCGCCAGCGGCTCCAGTCCCATGTCCGCGCCGGGTTCAGTCAGCCACAGCAGATTGCCGCCGCGACCGAGGTAATCGACGAGTTCCGCAACCACGACCGGCGCGACCGGCGCGCGCGGCCCCGCAATCGTCACCACATCCACGTTTTCCGGGATATGCATGCCGGCGGTCAGGGTGAGCGGTATGGCGCGCACGCCTTGATCCTTGAGCAGGATGCCGAACTGACCGAGGTCGGCATTGGCCTGGCCATCGGGTTTACGCTCGCCGTCGCCGGACAGGAAGGCAACCAGACGTTCGCGTGTTCGCGCCAGCCGTGTCAGCGTGTTGTCGAGTTCGCGCTCGGTCAGCACCTTGAGTTGCTCGCTGCGGCCCTTGTAGCGGATCACCAGTTCGCCGTCGATCAGAATGCCGGCCTCGCGCGTCGCCGCCGGATCGGCATCGGGATCGACAAAGGCCAGCGAAATATCCGGCTTGACGCGTTGATAACGTGCGATGATGTCGGCGATGGCGCCGCGCAACTGGTTGTCGCGCGGGGCGTAAGAGGTGATTGCCACCGGCGCGTCGAGCTGATGCAGCAGCGCAATCGTCTGGGCGTCCAGACTCGCGCGCTGCGCATAACTGAAATCGTGCTGCCAACCAAAGCGCGTGCTCAGGAAGGCGAGCATCACTGCCGCGGCGAGCAGCAGGATCGTGAACAGCCAGTGGGTCAGATGCTCGCGCAAGTTCATGGCTGCATCCGCAGCGTGCCGAGACGTCGCGCCCCGAGCGTCAGCGCGACGGCTGCCACCAGCACAAAGTAACCCATGTCGACCGTCGCGACGATGCCGTGCAGGAAGGGTTCGAGATGGCTAGGCAGCGCCAGATAATTGATGAAACTGCTGGTGATACCTTCGTAGCGCGCGCCGGCATCGAGCATCCACAGTACGAGATTCAGCGCGAGTGCGACGATGGCGGCGACGACCGGCTGTTGCGCATAACTGGATACGCACACCGCAATCGCGGCCAGTGCGGCGGCGAACAGGAACAGGCCGAACGCCGCGGCGAACAGCCGGCCAAGATCCAGCGTGGTGCCAAGGTCGAGACTGAACGGCATCGCCAGCGCCAGCGCGATCAAGACCGCAAGGAAGGTGAGCAAACCGGCAAATTTTCCGAGCACGATGCGGGCATCGCCCAAACCCGAGGCCAGCAGCAGCGGCAAGGTTCCGGCTTGGCGTTCGCCGGCGAGAGTGCGCATGCCGAGCAGGGGCACGACCAGCAAGAGCAGGCTGGCGATCGCGCGCAGCAAAGGCAGCGCGACCAGATCGGTGACGCCGGGCGCTGCCGCATTGCCGGCGAGTTTTGGCATCACCGCGAGAAAGGCTTGCAGCGACAGCAGGAAAAAGTACGCCAGCATGCCGAGCACCGCGGCCAGCACGGCCCAAGCCAGCGGTTGCACGAACAAGCGGCGCAGTTCGTTGCGCGCCAGTACCCGGCTCATGCGGCCTCCCGCGTGCTTTCCGCGCTGGCGATGCGCAGGAAGATTTGCTCGAGTCCGGCGTCGTCGTCGCGCATTTCGTTCAAGCCCCAGCCGGCGGACACGATGGCTTGTGCGAGTTGCGCTGGCGTTGCATCCGATGCGAGACGGATGCGCCAGGCGCCATCGGCGAATTCCGCGCTGTGTACACAAGTCAGCGTTTTCCACTTTGTCTCATCGAGACTTGCGCTGGTGACGACGCGCAATGCACCGGATTCCGCCAGCGCTTGCAGTGGGCCGTCGTGGCGCAATCGGCCTTGATGCAGGATGGCGACACGGTCGCAGCAGGCCTGCACATCCGGCAGCAGATGCGTGGACAGGATCACCGCGTGTTCACGGCCGAGTTCGCGCACGAGGGCGCGAATGCTGGCGGCCTGCACCGGATCCAGCCCGGATGCGGGTTCATCGAGCACGATCAAGGCTGGATCGTGGACGATAGCCTGGGCAATGCCGACGCGTTGCTGGAAACCCTTGGACAGATTGCCGAGCAGGCGTCGGCGCACGTCGCCCAGATTGCAACGTTCGGTCACGGCGGCGACCGCGCGTGCAGCGGCGACGCCGCGCAAGCCGTGCAGATTCGCGCAGAAATCCAGATATTCGCTGACGCGCAGTTCCGGGTACAAGGGCACCTGCTCGGGCAGATAGCCGAGTTGCCGCCCCGCGGTTTGCGGCTGTTCGCATAAATCCTCGCCGGCGATCCGTACCTGCCCGCTGCTTGGCGCCAGCACGCCGGCGATCATGCGCAGGGTGGTCGATTTGCCGGCGCCGTTGACGCCAAGCAGGCCGAGTACGTGGCCGCGGTCGAGTTGCAGGTTTAGTTCGGCGACGACGGCACGCCCGGCAAGAACGCGGCTGACATCGAGCAACTGCAACAGGGGCGATGCGGACATGAGAATCCCGTTAAGGCCGGCGCGAAGATCGTCGTCGGCTGGCGCGATTGTTGCTGCTAGTTTGATTTGCGGCAAGTGTGGCCATATATCCCCGTTGCGGCGAGCCCGCTTCACTGGCGAGCGCCGGCCACCTCACGTATAGTTTCCTTATCCTTTCGCGGTGTTCCGATATGTTCGATTTTGTAATGAATTTCCTCATCCACGGCGCGACCCATGCCTCGTGGGTGGCCAAGCTGGTGTATTTCTTCATCGTCACCCAATTGACGATTTTCTCGGTGACCTTGTACCTGCATCGCAGTCAGGCCCACCGCGGCGTGGATTTTCATCCCGTACTGGCGCATTTCTTCCGCTTCTGGTCGTGGCTGTCCACCGGCATGGTGACCAAGGAGTGGGTGGCGATCCATCGCAAACACCACGCCAAATGCGAAACCGAAGAGGACCCGCACAGCCCGAAGGTTTTCGGCATCAAAACCGTGCTGCTGAAGGGCGTTGATCTGTATCGCGTCGCGGCGCACGATGCGTCAACGATGGACAAATACGGTCACGGCACGCCGAATGACTGGCTCGAGCGCAGGCTCTACGGCAGCCACGAGTATTGGGGGCCGACCCTGATGTTCATCATCAATATCGCCTTGTTTGGCGTGTGGGGCGTGGCGATCTCGGCCTTGCAGATGATATGGATTCCGTTCTGGGCTGCGGGCGTGGTCAACGGTCTGGGTCATTGGTGGGGTTACCGCAACTTTGAAACGTCCGACATGGCGACCAATCTCACGCCCTGGGGGTTCTTCATCGGTGGCGAAGAACTGCACAACAACCATCATGCGTTTCCGAGTTCGGCCAAATTCGCGCTGCGCAAGTTCGAGTTCGATATCGGCTGGGCGCTGATCCGCGGCTTCGAAAAGCTCGGCTTGGCCAGGGTGCTGCGTGTGGCACCGGCGCTGGACGTGCGGCCCAACATGCCGTTGCCCGATACGGAAACGCTCAAGGCCCTGCTGACGCACCGTTTCCAGGTGATGACCGACTATTTCCGCGGCGTGATCGCGCCGACCCTGCGCGACGAAGCCGCGCAGGCGGGCGCCAATCTGAAAGCACTACCGCGTGCCTTGCGCAAAGCCCTGGCCAATGGCGGTCGCTGGCTGGATGAACGCTCACGCGAACGCCTGCAGGATGTGGTGAAGCAGCGTCCCTTGCTGGCGACGGTGTGCGAATTCCGCACACGTCTTGCCGGCGTGCTGGAGCGCGGCAACAGCGGTACCGAGGCAATGCTCGCGAGCTTGCAGGACTGGTGCCGCGAAGCCGAAGCCAGCGGCATCCGTACTCTGCAGGAATTCGCCGCGCGCCTGCGTGGATATGCGCTGGTGCCGGCGTAGTCGAATCGAATTTTCCGCTCAATAAAAAACCCGCCGATTGGCGGGTTTTTTGTGAATTGAAAAGTGCGGTCATGGATGGCCGCTTTTTGATCTTGCCATCAAGGACGATGGCACAAATACCGACTCACTTGATCTTCGCTTCCTTGTACGCCACGTGCTTGCGCACGACCGGATCGTACTTCTTGATGTCCATCTTGTCCGGCGTGGTCTTCTTGTTCTTGTCGGTGGTGTAGAAATGGCCAGTGCCCGCAGAGGACACGAGGCGAATCTTGTCACGTTTGGATGCCATGGGATTCTCCGAACAGCCCCCTTGAGTCAAGGGGGCAAACCCGCGCGCAGCGCGGGTTTGGGGGTTGTGGGATTACAGTTCGCCGCGGCCGCGCAGTTCGGCGAGCACGGTTTCGATGCCGTTCTTGTCGATAGTACGCAGGGCGTGGGCGGATACTTTCAGCTTGATCCAGCGGTTTTCGCTCGGCACCCAGAAACGGCGCTCGTGCAGGTTCGGCAGCCAGCGGCGCCGGGTTTTGTTGTTGGCATGCGACACATTGTTGCCGGATTGCGCGCGCTTGCCGGTTACTTGGCAGACTTTGGCCATCGTTGTGTACCTCGATCTAGAACGGGCCGCCCATAGCCTGGACGGTATCGGCCCAGCGGATTGGATCAAATTCGGTTCAATCGAATTCGATTCAGTCAAACTTTTGCTGGATTTCACGCCGCGCGAACGCAGCGAGCCGCGCATTACAGCAGAATCAGGGGCTTGCAGCAAGCGCAACCTCAGATTTCGTTGACTTCCGTGCGCTTGCTGCGCCGGATCAACCAGCCCACGCCGCGCAAATCGGCGATGCCGACCAGGGCGCGGTTGAGGTTGTTGTAATTGGATACACCGCTGCCGCGCGGGCGGTGATTGACCGGCACACTTTTGACCTGCCAGCCGGCGCGCAGCATCAACGCCGGCAGATAGCGGTGCATGTGGTCGAAATACGGCAGGTCGAGAAATGCCGCGCGCTCGAACAACTTGATGCCGCAGCCGGTGTCGGGAGTGTCATCGCGCAGCAGGCGCGCGCGGATCGCGTTGGCGATCTTCGAGGCCCGGCGCTTGCTGCCCGAATCCTTGCGGTTCACGCGCCAACCGGCGAACAGTTTGATGACGGCGGGCGATTCGTCGCGCATCGCGATGAGCTTGGGAATATCGGCAGGATCGTTCTGACCGTCGCCGTCGAGCGTGGCGATCCATGCCCCGCGCGCAGCCTTGACGCCATTGCGGATCGCGGTGCTCTGGCCGCTTTGCGCGGCGTGATGCAGCACGCGCAGCTCCGGGAATTGCGCCTTGGCGGTTTTCAACGCCGTGAGGCTGTCGTCCTGGCTGGCATCGTCCACGTAGACGATCTCGAAATCGACACGCCCGCGCAGCGCCGTGGCAATTTCGCTCAACAGCGGGACGATATTGCCGCGTTCGTTGTGCACGGGTACGACGACGGAAAGATCGGGCATTGCGTGATTTCCTGCTGGGCGTGATCCGGATTATCGCCGGTTGGGTTAGAGCTTGTCGCCGAAATACTCGCGACACCAGGCCACGACGGCAGGCAATCCATCTTCAATGCTGGTGTGCGGTTCGAAACCGAAGGCGGCGCGTGCGCGTTCGACATCCGCGCTGGTTTCAGTCATGTCACCTGGCTGCATCGGTTTGTCGATGCGTTGCGCGCGGCGGCCGGCGGCGCGTTCGATCACGGCGATGAAGTGCTCGAGTTCGACCGGGCGATGATTACCGAGGTTGTAGATCGCGCAGGGCGGATCGACGCCATCATCGGTCGGCGGATGATCCAGCGCGCCGAGCACGCCGGCGGCAATGTCATCGATACAGGTGAAATCACGACGCATTTTGCCGCCGTTGAACACCTCGATCGGACGTCCGGCGAGAATCGCGCGCGAAAACAGCAGCGGCGCCATGTCGGGTCGGCCCCACGGTCCGTACACGGTGAAAAAGCGCAAGCCCGTACAACGCAATTTATACAAATGCGCATAGCTGTGCGCCATCAATTCGTTCGACGCTTTCGATGCCGCGTACAACGACAGCGGCTGATCGACGGTTTGCGTTTCCGTGAATGGCGCGACGGCGTTGCGTCCGTACACCGACGACGATGAGGCGTAGACCAGATGCGCCACGTTGCCATGCCGGCAGGCTTCGAGTACGTTGAGAAATCCGGCGAAGTTGCTGTGCAGATACGCGTGCGGATTCTGCAGCGAATAGCGCACGCCGGCTTGCGCGGCCAGGTTGATCACGCGCACGGGCTTGATCTCGGCGAACAGCGTCGTCAGTGCGGAATGGTCGGCGAGATCGAGCTTGCGCAAATCCAGCGTCGGGCACAACGCCGCAACGCGGTCGCGCTTGAGTTGCGGGTCGTAGTAATCGTTGAAATTGTCGGCGCCGACGACGCGCTCACCGCGCGCGATCAAGGCACGCGCGACATAAGCGCCGATGAATCCGGCAGCGCCGGTAACAAGAGTGGTCATGCGCGTTCTGCCTTGGCGCCAGACGGCGCGAACGGCAATTTTAGCGGGTTATCCTGCACCAGACAGCAACGCCGCCTCAGATGCGCGCATTGCTGGCCGCAGCGGCGCTTTGCAGCGCCGTGCGCCAGACGTTTTCGATCTGGTCGAAATGGCTGGCATCGTGCCCCAGCATTACCAGGGTGCCATGCGCCATCGGCACGCTGCGGCCGCTCCAGCCGGACTGGGTGAAATCCTTGTGCGCTTCACGATTGTCGTCGGTGAGATAAAGCACGGTGACCGGGCCGTCGTTCTGCGGCATCACCATGTGCACGGATTTGTAGCGACCCACCGGGCAGCAATAGACGAAGCTGATGTCGGCAGGCACCTTGTTCAGAACGATGCCGCGCTCGGCAAAAGCCTTGCGCACGTCGCTGTCGGACACGGGTTTGGTCATGCCGAGCGCTTCGGCTTCGTGGTTCATGTGATCGACCGCGAGCACTTGCAGCGGTTCTGCCTGAACCCGCATGCCGATACCGAACGCCAGCACGACGGCGGCAGCCATCGCCAGCAACGCGCCGCCACGCTGATAACGCTGACGCTGGTGTTGTTGCTGCGTGGCCTGGGCCAGCAGGATCGATTCAGCCAGCTGCGACGGCAGCGGCACGGCCAGCGCCTGGCGCATCGAAGCCTCGAAAGCACCGGCGCGCTCCAGCGCATCGGCGCAGCGCGGGCATTCCTGACGATGGCGAACGAAATCCGCTTCGCTGCACTGCGGATCGATATTCAACTGACGGCGGAATTCAAGACAGTTCATGGATTGCCGCCTCCTGTGTACTGCCGTCGAGCATGGCCTTGAGCTTCTGCCGGGCACGAAATACCTGGGTCATCACCGCCGCTGGTGTGATCTTGAGCTCGCGCGCGATTTCCTCGCAGGAAAACCCGCCGAGCACCTGCATCAGCAGCGGTTCGCGGTATTTTGGATCGAGTTTGCGCATGGCGTTGTGGATCAAATTTTCCTCGCCGGCGAATTCCGGCATGTGCGCATCGCGTTCGTCGGCGATGTCGATGTCGTCGACGTCGGCGAACTGCGGTGTCTTGCGTTCGTATAGACGTGCATGTTCGCGGCGCAGGATCGTGATCAACCACGCCTTGGCCGCGGCTGTGTCGCGCAAATCGTCCAAGGCGCGCCACGCCCGCAAAAATGTTTCCTGAACCAGATCGTGTGCCAAGGCGTGATCACCGCAAAGCCAGTACCCGTAGCGGAACAGGTCGCCGGACAGGCTGCGGACCAAGGCATCGAACTGTCGTTGCTTGCTGCTCACGGCGGACATGACCGGCAGGTTATGGCGAAACTTTCAGCGGATGCGCTCGAGGATGCCCTCGAGCTCGTCGACGCTGTGGTAGCCGATAACCAGTTTACCGCGACCGCCACGACCGTGCTGGATGCTGACCTTGGCGGCGAGTTTTTCCGCCAGCTCGCGTTCCAGCGCGACGATGTCGGCATCGCGTTTGGCTGGCGCCGACTTGGCTTTGTCCTTGGGCGTGGCCTGCGCCCGGCGCGCGGCTTCTTCGAGTTCGCGCACGTTCCAGCCGTGTTCGGCGGCCTGACGCGCCAGATGCGTTGCCAGCTTGGCGTCGAGCGTGATCAGGGCGCGCGCATGGCCCATGTCGATTTTGCGTTCGGCCAGCAACTGCTTGACCGCCTCGGGCAAGGTCAGCAGGCGCAGCAGGTTCGTCACCGCCGCGCGCGAACGGCCGATCTTGTCGGCGGCCTGTTCCTGGGTCAGCTTGAATTCGCCGATCAACTGCTTGAGCGACTGCGCCACTTCCAGCGGCGCCAGATCCTCGCGCTGGATATTCTCGACCAGCGCGATCAACGCGACCTGCTGATCGGTCAATTCACGCACCAGCGCGGGGATTTCGCTCAGTCCCGCCTGCTGTGCGGCGCGCCAGCGGCGTTCGCCGCCGATGATCTCGAATTTCTGCGCGCCGACCGCGCGCACCAGCACTGGATCGAGCACGCCATGCTCGCGGATCGAGGCGACGAGTTCGGCCAGCGGTTCTTCGTCGAAAGCCTTGCGCGGTTGATATTTGCCCGGCTGCAGGCTGCCGATCTTGAGTTGGCGATAGACGCCTTCGTATTCGGGCGCATCCGCTTCCGGTCCACCCAGCAGTACGTCCAGATCGCGGCCCAGGCCACCACGTTTTTTCGCTGCCGCCATGCCTTGCTCCTTCAGTTCACATGCGCCGCGGCGGGCGTGCGCTCGCGCCGGATCATCTCGCCGGCCAGGCCGAGATACGCAATTGCACCGCGCGATTCGCGGTCGTATAGATTGATCGGCTTGCCGTGGCTCGGCGCTTCGGCCAGACGGATATTGCGCGGGATCACCGAGCGCAACAACTTGTCGCCAAAATGCTTGGACAACTGCGCGGAGACGTCGTTGCCCAGATTGTTGCGCACGTCGTACATGGTGCGCAGCAAGCCCTCGATTTCCAGACGCGGATTGAGCCGCGCACGCACGGCCTTGACCGTATCGAGCAGGCTCGACAAGCCTTCCAGCGCGAAGTATTCGCACTGGATCGGAATCAGCACGCCGTGCGCGGCGGTCAGCGCATTGATCGTGAGCAGATGCAGCGACGGCGGGCAGTCGATGAGGATGGTCTGGTAACGATCGCCGAGTTTTGCCAGATGATCCTTCAGGCGCGATTCGCGCGCGAGGGCGTCCATCAGTTTCAATTCCGCCGCGGTCAGGTCGCGATTGCCGGGCAGCAGATCGAAGCCGGCCGGCGTCGAAAAAATCGCGCTCTCGATGGGGGCTTCGTCGAGCAGCACTTCGCAGCCGGTCGGTTTGATCGTGCGCTTGTCCAGGCCCGAAGCCATCGTCGCGTTGCCTTGCGGATCCAGATCGATCAGCAGAATCTTGCGCCGTGTCTCGGCCAGCGCCGCCGCCAGGTTGACGGCCGTGGTGGTTTTGCCGACGCCGCCTTTCTGATTGGCGATGGCGATGATGCGGGTCATGCGGCGTACTCCTGCGCCAGCGTCCGAGCGCGCTGGATTATGACGACATGCCGCGCCGCGCCCAAGCCCGGCACGGCCAGCGGACGTACCTCGGCGATCTGGAATTCGGCAGGCACCGCGAGGATTTCCTCTTTCGTGAGCAGGCCCTTCATCGCCAGCCAGATGCCGCCCGGCGCGAGCAGATGCCCGCCTGAAGTCAGCATCTCGGCCAGACTGGCAAAGGCGCGTGCGGTAATGCAGTCGAATTGGCCGCGCGCGTCTTCCACCCGCGTGTGTTCCACGCGCACATTGGTCAGCCCGAGTGCGCGCACGGCCTCGCGCAGAAAGCGCGTTTTCTTGCCGTTGCTGTCGATCAACACATGTTGCCGTGCCGGTTCGAGGATTGCCAGCGGAATGCCGGGCAGGCCCGCGCCGGAACCCAGATCCGCCAAACTGTCGCCGCGCACGAAAGGCACGATGCTGAGCGAATCCAGCAGATGCCGCTCGACCATGTCGGCCGGACCACGCACGGCAGTCAGGTTATAGGCCGTATTCCAGCGTGCCAGCAACTCGACATAATCAAGCAGGCGCTCGCACGCCGCCGCCGTCGGCGCTAGGCCGAGTTCAGCGGTTCCCGCGCGCAGGCGGGCATAGAGATTGGCACGGTCGGACAACGGATTCATGCAGTTCCTTGCACCCTGGCCGCGCGTAGCCGCGACTGTGGGGCCGGCAAGTATCCTTGGGAGTGCCGGCAAAATCCAGTTCCGGCGGAGACGGCCGCACCGATTCCGCCCAGTACGGCCGGTCGGGTGCAATCAACTCGGCGCGAGCTGCACGCGGGTGATCAGCAAGCCACGATCGTGAAGGTCGCGGTTGAGCTCGACCTTCAGGTGCAAGTTACGTGCGGCGAGGTCGTCTTCGGCGCAGGTACCGGCCGCCAGTTCAGGGATACGCTGGCGCAGCAGATCGGCGATACCGTCGATCACGCCATCGGCGCGTTCGGCGTCCAGCACCTGGAAATACACGCGCCCGCTCATGCTGCCGGCGCCGGATGGCAGTTGCGCGGCGACTTCCACGACATTGCCGAGCAAGCGGATCTTGTGCGCCACGCGTTCGATCAGCGGCCAGATCACGTGCACGCCCGCACCGATGGTGCGCATGTGGCCACCGACCCGGCGCAGGGTATAGGCGTGACCTTCCGGGATGCGTCGGACCGAAGCCAGCGTCAGCGCGGACAGGGCGCTCAGGAGCATGAAAATCAGTAATTGGGGCGACATATAAATCCTCTTTATCAAGAGGTTATGTAAAGCTATTCAAC
>JANWJJ010000145.1 GCA_025451955.1 Rudaea sp.
CACGATGCAGCCGCCGTCGCGAGCGGTCTTGTCCAGCATGACCAGGTCGATCTCGCCGTAACGGCTGCTGAAATTGCGCGCGAGCAGGGTGAGTCCGGCGCGTTGCAGATGATCCAGTGTCGCGTTTTCCCATTGATTGCCGATGCTGCGCATGACGTCATTGCGGCGCGGCGCTCACCGACAACGCGCCATTGATCGGGCGCGCCGCACCATCGTCGAACTGCGCCCAGATCAGCAGGCGCTGGATGCGGCCGAGATTGTCCTCGGCAAGCTGTCCGGTGGCGCCGGGCAGATAACTGTCGTGGTGCTGCGCCAGCCAGCCCATGTAGGGCAGCAGTGCGTAGGCATCCATTCCCATTGCGAACAGGCGGCCGCCGGCGCCGCGCGCGGTATCCAATGCATGCGTGATATCGCTGCGCTTCGGCAGACCGGGTACGGCATCGAACAGCCAGGGCGCATCGCAGAATTGCACGCCATCCAGATCACGGTCGAGGCCGGGATTGAAATCGCCGCCATAGATATGCGATGTCGCAAATACCGGCAGGTCGGTATACCCGGCGAGTTTGAGTTGCGGCAGCAGCAGACGCGCCTGCTGCGGACGCATGCTGATGAACACGCCGGTGTCGCCGGGCGCGACGTTGGCATCGGGCGCAGCGGCCGCTCCCGGCAGCGCCGGCGCGGACTTGCTGGTGGCGACACTCGCGAGTACCTGGTGAATGATCGTCGCGTAATTGACTTCGTTATCCTGGATGCGCGCCTCGTTCAGCACTTGGCCGTTCTGGCTTTCGAATTGTGCGCGGAACGCCAGCGCGGCGCGCTCAGCCCAGTCTTCGGTGGCGGTGATGACGACCGCCCTGGTGATGCCGCGTTGAATCATGTGTTCGGCGGCCTGTGCGGCCTCCGGATCCGGGGTCAGGCCGAAGGCCGCGCTGCCCGGCGGCGGGGTTTCGCCGTGCTCGGGCTGATTCAGCGCCAGCAGCGGCACCGGTAGATTTCCCAGCGCCAGAACGGCGGACACGGCATCGCGCGCGAGCGGACCGACGATGTGGTCGGCGCCGGCGGCAACGGCCTTCTGGTAGGCGGCGACGGCATCCTGCGGTGTGTTGCCGGAATCGTAAACCGTGATTTCGGGGCGCTGTGGACTCGTGTCGGCGAAGTGCGCGGCGAAGAAACCATCGCGCACTGGTTGCGCCACGGCTTTCAGCGCGCCGGTATCCGGCAGCAGCAGGCCGATCCGGTGCGCCGACTGGTAGCCTTCGCGGCGCATGTTGTTGCCGCCTTCCGGCACCAAGGTGCCAACCGGTTGGTCCGGCCGCAGCACCACCAGCGGCAACGACTGGCCACTCTTGCGCAGCGCCTGATTCAACCATGGTCGTAGTGCGTCGCCGGGTGGCATCGAGGCGGCCTGCTGTTTGAGCGCGTCCGCACCGAGCGGTTGCAATGTGGCGACGATCTGCGCTTCGTTCTGGGCGCGGTCCGCACCGCCGAGCAGGCGGTTGAGATTGGCGCGTGTGCGCGCACTGCCGAGGGCATCGCCATTGGCCGCCTGTGCGCGTGCGCGTAACTCCAGCGTGCGCGTTTGCAACGCCGGCGGCAGATTGGCATCGGCGAAGCCGAGCTGTTGCAGTGCCTGCGCCGGCGCATGCCGTGCGAGTTCGATTTCGGCCTCAATCAAATCGTAGCGAATGGTTTCGACATCGTTCAAATGCCGCAGCTTGATTTCGTCGAGTGCCTGTGCGGCAGCGTCAAGCTCGCCGTTTTCGCGATAGGCTTCGGCGGCACGCAGACGATAGTGGGCGCGATCGCGTGAGTGCGCATCGCCCAGTCCCAGAAACGCCTGCGCGGCGCGGTCGAAGTCGCCTTGGCGGTAAAGCTGCTCTGCCTGCGCGGCATCGGCCTCCGGCGGCGCCTCGCGCGGCGCGCCGAGTTCGATGCAGCCGGTGAGCATTGTGCACAATGGAACAATGTAGCAAAACAGCAGGCGTGACTGGCGTGTTGCATTCATGGCTGCATCTCGGCGAATCCACGGCAATGATACCGGATCGCAGTGGGTCTGCGGTCACATCGCGGTAAGCTACAGGCCGAACGGGAGACGATCATGGCGCAGTCGGCGGCAACGGGAAAACTCTGGGTGGTGGCGACACCGATCGGCAATCTCGACGATTGTTCGCCGCGTGCGCAGCAAGTGCTGCGGCAAGTCGATCTGATCGCCTGCGAGGACACGCGCCACAGCGCATCCCTGCTCAAGCATTTCGGCATTGCCACACGCACTCTCGCCGTGCATGAGCACAACGAGCGTGAAGTCAGCGGCGATCTGGTGCGCAGGATGCACGAGGGGGCGCAGATTGCCTTGATCTGCGATGCCGGCACACCGCTGATCAGCGATCCGGGATTCCGCCTCGTGCGCGCCGCGCGCGAAGCCGGCATCGCCGTGAGTCCGGTCGCCGGGCCCTGCGCCGCGATCGCGGCGTTGTCGGTGGCGGGCCTTGCCTCCGACTGCTTCGTGTTCGAAGGATTTCTGCCGGCCAAATCTGCGGCGCGGCGCGCACATTTGCAAGCCTTGATCGGCGAAACGCGGACCTTGATCTTCTACGAATCCAGCCATCGCATCGTCGAATCGCTGACCGACATGGCGCAGGTCTTCGGCGCCGCGCGCCATGCGGTGCTCGCGCGTGAATTGACCAAGTTGTTCGAGACCGTACTCGACGGTCCACTGCAGGAACTCGTCCAGCGCGTGAGCACTGATACGGATCAGCAGCGTGGCGAGTTCGTGCTGCTGGTTGCCGGGGCGGGCGACGATGCCGATGCGGCGCGCCTGGTCGAAGGCCATCGTGTGTTCGGGTTGCTGCGCAAGGAACTGTCGCCGAGCCGCGCGGCGAAACTGGCAGCCGAAATTACCGGAGCGCCGCGCAAGACCCTCTACGAAAGCGTAGAATCGTAAGCGGAGTCGGCCAGACAGTCGCGAGGTGCGCAAGCGCTTCGAGGAAAGTCCGGGCTCCACAGGGCAGGGTGCCAGGTAACGCCTGGGCGGCGTGAGCCGACGGAAAGTGCAACAGAAAGATACCGCCGATGGCCCGCAAGGGATCAGGCAAGGGTGAAATGGTGCGGTAAGAGCGCACCGCGTGCGGGGACAACGCCGCACGGCATGGCAAACCCCACCCGGAGCAAGACCAAATAGGGGAGCATTGGCGTGGCCCGCGCTGCTCCCGGGTAGGTTGCTCGAGCCTGGCGGCGACGCCAGGCCTAGAGGAATGACTGTCCACGACAGAACCCGGCTTACCGGCCGACTCTTTCTTTATTCTTTTGTTTTTCAGTGGAGCGGAACTGCCTCGATTCCGACGGCGTCTCGCGCACCTCCACACCCCTCGCGAAGCGCTTGCGTGGCAAGCGTTTCGCGCCCCCTTGACTCAAGGGGGCTGCGAAGAGCTATCGCGCATTTTCGCTTTATCCCATTTTCCATTTTGCGCTATTGTGGATAATTACACGACGATTTCTGTTGTGCGGCGCAACATTCGGTTTTGCCGCGATGGTGCCGCCATGATTTCCGAAAAATCCTGCTAATTCAAACAGCTTTTTCGCATGCTTGAGAAACCACGCGAAATTTAACAAAATCACGGCTTTCTCCTTGATCCACAAGCGAATTTTCCCTTGACAGGATGTGTGCCCCGGACTACTGTTCGCGGCAAGTGGGATTTTGTGGGTTTTCGTGGGAATTTTATGTTTCAAGGTGAAACCGCCATCACGTTGGACGACAAGGGCCGCCTCGCCCTGCCGACGGCTTATCGCGAGCTGATCGCGAAGGCCTGCAGCAATCGTCTGGTGTTCACCTACAACCCGTTCGAGAGCGAGTGCCTGCTGTTGTATCCGTATCCGGAGTGGGAAAGAGTGCGCGATACGATCAACGCGCTGCCCGGCGTGGGCGTGCGCAAAGGCCCGACGGATCTGCAGCGAAAGCTGGTTGGTTCGGCTGCGTTGATCGAGCCCGACGGCAATTGGCGTGTGCTGGTTCCCGCGAGCCAGCGTAGCCAGACCGGCATCGATCGGCGCGCGATCCTGCTCGGCATGAACAACAAGTTCGAGTTGTGGAGCGAGCAGGCGCACTTGAACAAGATCCGCCAGACCATCGGCGAACACGAACTCAGCGACGAGATGCTGGATCTGAAACTGTGAACGCAGCGTGCCGTGCACTTCGGACGACGGATATGACAAGTGACGCGCACGTTGCGGTGATGTTGGACGAAGCGCTGGACGGATTGTGCGTGCGCGAAAACGGCGTGTATCTCGACGGCACCTTTGGGCGCGGCGGCCATGCGCGCGCGGTGCTGGAATGCCTCGGTCCGGATGGGCGGCTGCTGCTAATGGATCGCGATCCCGCGGCGTTGGCGGTGGCTCGCGCGGAGTTTGGCAGCGATGCGCGGGTGACGATTCGCCACGGCAGTTTCGCGGATCTGGCCGATTGGGAGGCAACGCGGACGGGATTGGATGGCGTGTTGCTGGATCTGGGCGTGTCCTCGCCGCAACTGGATGACGCGGAACGTGGGTTCAGTTTTCGCGCTGATGCGCCGCTGGATATGCGCATGGATCCGAGCAGCGGGATGAGTGCGGCGGAATTTCTCGCGCGCGCAAACGAAACGGAGATAGCGGACGTGTTGTGGAAGTTCGGCGAAGAACGCATGAATCGACGCATTGCACACGCGATCGTGGAACGTCGCGCGGAAGCGCCGATCGTGCGCACCGTCGAACTGGCCGAGCTGATTGCACGCGTGGTCGGGCGCGGTGAGCCGGGCAAACATCCGGCAACGCGCAGTTTTCAGGCGCTGCGCATCGCCGTCAATGACGAACTCGATGCGCTCGAACGCGGCCTGCGCGGCGCGCTCGGTCGGCTCAAGGTCGGCGGGCGCCTGGTCGTGATCAGTTTCCACTCGCTGGAGGATCGCCGGGTCAAACAGTTGATGCGCAATGAGTCGCAGGCACCGCCGGCAAAGCGCGGTCTGCCGCCGCCGCCGTCGGCACCACCGTTGCGCTTGAAATTGATCGGTGCCGCGCAATTTCCGAGCGCCGCCGAGACCGCACGCAACGCGCGCGCGCGTAGTGCGGTGCTGCGCGTGGCGGAGAAGTTGGCATGAAGCGCGTCGGCGCCGTCATTCTGCTGTTGCTGCTGCTCGCCGTGATTGGCAGCGCGCTCGGCGTGATTTACGCGCGCCAGCAGAATCGTATTTTGTTCGGCGAACTGACGCTGCTCACGCATGAGCGCGACGATCTGAATACCGAATTCGGCCGGCTCGAACTGGAACAGGCGACCTGGGCGGAAACCAATCGCATCGAGCAGGTCGCGCGCGGCCAACTCGGCATGGTCAATCCCGGCGCGGCGGAAACTGTGGTGGTGAAACGCTGATGGCTCACGGCGAACACAATGCCGGCGATGTCGCACGCAGCCTGCATCGAGGCAGCAGCCTGCCGTCGCTGCGCGCGGACGGCGCGCGCATGAAACCGCGGCCGCATCCGGTCAACACGCGCGCACGCTTGTACGTCGTGTTGATGATACTCGCGCTCGGTTCGAGCGCGCTGATCGTGCGCGCCGTGGATCTGCAAGTCGTGCGCAAGAATTTCTATCAGGAGCAAGGCGACGCACGGTTCTTGCGCGAGGTACCGATTCCGGTATCGCGTGGCACCATCTTCGATCGCAACGGCGAGCCGCTGGCGGTGTCGACGCCGGTCGAGTCGATCTGGGCCAATCCCGGGCAGGTGCTGGATCAGCCGGAGCGCCTGCGCGAACTGGCCACGGCGCTGGGCATGGATCCGGCAGCGCTGCAGCAGAAACTCGAGCAGCACAAGGACAAGGAATTCTTTTACCTGAAACGTCAGCTCAATCCGGACAACGCAGCCGACATCATGAAGCTCGGCATCGCCGGAATTTCGAGTCAGCGCGAATACCGCCGCTACTATCCGAGCGGCGAAGTGGTGGCGCATGTGCTCGGTGTCACCAATATCGACGATCGCGGTCAGGAAGGTCTGGAACTGGCATTCGACGACTGGCTGTCCGGCAAGCCTGGCGCGGAACGCGTCATACGCGACAACAAGGGCCACACCGTCGAAGATGTGGAACTGGTGCGTGAACCCAAACCCGGGCGCGATCTGACCCTATCGATCGATCGCAACATCCAGTATCTGGCCTATCGCGAACTCAAGAGCGCGATCATCGACCATCACGCCAAATCCGGTTCGATGGTGGTGCTCGACGTCGCCACTGGCGAAATCCTGGCGATGGTCAACCAGCCGTCGTTCAATCCGAATTCGCGCGACAACGCCGAGCCGGCATATCGACGCAATCGCGCGCTGACCGATGTGGTCGAGCCCGGTTCGACGATGAAGCCGTTCACCATCGCCACGGCGCTGGAAAGCGGCAAGTGGACGCCGACCACGCCGGTCGATACCAACCCGGGCACGTTTCTGCTGGCTGGCCATCTGATTCGCGACGTTGCCAACCATGGCCTGCTCGACGTGACCGGTGTGCTCACGCATTCGAGCAACGTCGGCGCCGCGAAGATTGCGCTGACGTTGACCAACGAACACATGTACGACGTCTTCCATCGTTTCGGTTTCGGTGAATCCACCGGCTGCGGTTTCCCCGGCGAATCGCCCGGCATGCTGCCGCCGGCGCGCAGTTGGGGCGTGCTGGAAAAAGCCACAATCGCCTACGGTTATGGCCTCAACGTTACCACCTTGCAACTCGCCCAGGCCTACGCCGCACTCGCCGATGGCGGCCGCCTGCGGCCTCCAACTTTCGTCAAGGGCGCGCAGAATCCCGATGTCGCCGTGATCGATCCGCAACTGGCAGCCACCATCGTCAAGATGCTCGAAACCGTGGTCGCGCCCGGCGGCACGGCGTTGCGCGCGGCGATCCCCAATTACCGCGTCGCCGGCAAGACCGGCACCTCGCGCCAGGCCATCGCCGGCGGCTACGAGAGCCGTTACATCTCGTTGTTTGCCGGCATCGTTCCGGCCAGCGCGCCGCGGCTGGTCGGCGTCGTCGTGATCCACGATCCGCAAGGCGCGTATTTCGGCGGCACCGTGTCGGCGCCGGTGTTCAGCAAGGTCATGACTGGCGCACTGCGCCTGCTCGATGTGCCGCCGGACAACGTCCAGCATTGGTATGTGGGCGGCCCGGATACCGGCGCGCCGATCGAAGCCGGCAGCAAGCCACCCGACTACGCGCCGGGCGATACCAGTTATGAGGAGAGCGTGCCGTGAGCGCCGCACCGCAACGTCTTGCCGACTTGCTCGCCGGCATTGCTGCGTCGCCGGGTGCAGATGTCATCAGCGATGACGCCATCGGCGATATCGTCGTGCGCGGCCTGAGTCTGGATTCGCGTCACGTGTGTGCCGGCGACGCGTTCATCGCCTTGAATGGCGCAAGTGCGCACGGAATTTCGTTTGCCCCGGCGGCGTTGGCGCAGGGTGCTTCGGTCGTGCTGGCCGAAGCTCCTGCGCCCGTCGCTTTTACCGAGCGTGCGGCGGCGGCCGTGCCGGTTGTCTGGATCGACGATCTGCGCGGACACGCCGGTGAAATCGCAGCGCGCTTCTTCGGGCATCCGTCCGCCGCATTGCACGTGATCGGCGTTACCGGCACCAATGGAAAAACTTCCATTGTGCAATTGTTAGCATCGGCGCTAGAACTGCTCGGCGCGCGCGCGGCGACCATCGGTACGCTCGGCGCTGGTTTGGCCGGCGCGATCGCGGCCGGCGAACGCACCACGCCGGATGCGGTCAGCGTGCAGGCGCTGCTGGCGCAATTTCGCGATGCCGGCGCGACCCACGCAGCGATGGAAGTGTCCTCGCACGCGCTTGATCAGGGTCGCGTCAATGCGGTGGAATTCGAAGTCGCGGTGTTCACCAATCTGACCCGCGATCATCTGGATTATCACGGCACGATGGAAAATTACGGCGCAGCGAAAGCCAAGTTGTTCGCCTGGCCGGGTCTGCATGGCGCCATCGTCAACATCGACGATGCCTTCGGCCGCGGGCTGGCTGTGCGCTTGCCCGCGGCAACACGCAGGCTGCGTTATGGCATCGACAATGCGCAGGCCGATATCGTCGCGCACGCCGTCGTCAGCGATGGAAATGGTTTGAGTTTCGGATTGCGCACACCATGGGGCGAGGGCGCAGTGGCATCGCCGCTGCTTGGTCGCTTCAATATCTACAACCTGCTCGCGGTCGCCGGATGCCTCGGTGCGCTCGGGTATACGTTTGCACAAATCCAGAATGTGCTGGCGCAGTTGCAGCCGGTGGCTGGGCGCATGCAGCGGCTCGGTGGTGGCGCTGCGCCGCTGATCGTGGTCGATTACGCGCATACGCCCGACGCGCTCGAGCAGGCGTTGACCAGTCTGCGCGCACATTGCGTCGGACGCCTGATTTGCGTGTTCGGCTGCGGCGGCGAACGTGATCAAGGCAAGCGTCCGCAGATGGGCGCGATTGCCGAACGCCTGGCCGATTGCATCATCGTCACCGACGACAATCCGCGTGGCGAAGACGGCGACGTCATCGTCGCGCAAATCGTCGCCGGACTCGCTCATTCGCAACGCGCATTGATACAGCGCGATCGTGCTGCTGCGATAGCGCTGGCGTTGCGCGATGCGAAGGTTGGCGATGTCGTGCTGATTGCCGGTAAAGGCCACGAGTCGTACCAGGAAATCGGTGGCGTGAAACGTGCGTTCGACGACACCGATGTGGCGCGGCGCGTGCTGGAGGCTTCGGCATGCTGACGCTGAAACTTTCCGATGTCGCACTGTGGACCAAAGGCAACTTGCGCGGCAAGGATGCGCAAGTGCGCGGCGTGTTCACGGATACGCGTGCGGCGCAATCCGGCGGACTGTTCATCGCGCTGGCCGGTGAGCGTTTCGACGCGCATGAATTTGTCGCTGCGGCAAAACAGGCCGGTGCCGCCGGCGCCCTGGTAGCGCGTCCGCTCGATGTCGATTTGCCACAGGTCGTCGTCAACGACACCGCGCTGGCGCTGGGCGATCTGGCCAGTGCGATTCGTGCGCAGCGGCGTGCGCGCGTCATCGGCATCACCGGCTCGAACGGCAAGACCACGGTGAAGACGTTGGTGGCGTCGATTCTGTCGTTGCATGGCAAGACCCATGTCAATGCCGGCAACTTCAACAACGAAATCGGCCTGCCGTTGTCGATTCTGGCCATGCCCGAGGATGCCAAATACGCGGTGCTGGAAATGGGCGCGGGCAAGCCGGGCGACATTGCTTATCTTGCCGCCATCGCGCGGCCAGAAATCGGTCTCGTCAACAACATTGCACCGGCCCATCTTGAGCGCATGGGCACGCTTGAAGGTATTGCCGAGACAAAAGGCGCATTGTATACATCGCTGCCGACGTACGGCGTTGCCGTCGTCAATGCCGATGACGTTTTTGCGCCGCTATTTACGGCGCTAGCCGGTACGCGGCGGGCGTTGCGCTTCGGTATCGATCATCCGGCGGATGTGCGTGCCGAGATTCGCGCGCTCGGCGAACAATCGCTGTTCAACTTGATCACGCCGGCCGGCAGCGCGGAGGTGAAACTGCCATTGGCCGGCCGTCACAACGTACTCAATGCGCTTGCCGCGGCGAGCATCGCACAGGCACTGGATGTGCCGATCGCAACGATCAAGCAGGGTCTGGAAGCGTCAGCGCCGGTCGCCGGCCGCATGATCCGCCACGCCATGCCCGGCGGCTGGACTCTGATCGACGACAGCTATAACGCCAATCCCGGCTCGACCGCCGCAGCGATCGCAACGTTGTCTGTCGAGCCCGGCGAAGCCTGGCTGGTGCTTGGCGACATGCGCGAGCTGGGCGCGGACGCACCGGCACTGCATGCGCAGATTGGCGCATTCGCACGGGAATGCAACATTATAAAATTGTATACAATTGGTGAACTGGCCGGCCACGCGACGAAAGCTTTCGGCCGAGGCGCGGCGCATTTCTCGAATCAAGCCGAACTGGCTGCCGCACTCGCACGCGATGTCCATGCCGGCGTGTGCGTACTGGTGAAAGGTTCGCGCGGCTCGGCGATGGAACGCGTCGTGCTCGCCTTGCTCGGCAAGGGCGGCGCGGGCAACCACGGAGGCGAACGTCATGTTGCTTGAACTGGCCGACCTGCTGCGCGGGCACCTCAGCGCCTTCCATCTGTTCCAGTACGTCACCTTCCGCACCATCATGAG
>JANWJJ010000146.1 GCA_025451955.1 Rudaea sp.
CGATCTCGCTCACCGCCTTCCACGAGCCGATGTCGCTCCAGTCGAACGATGCCGGCACCACGGCACGGCGCGCGGCGCGTTCCATCACCGCATAGTCGATGGAAATGTCCGGCAGCGCGGCGAAGGCATCCTTGTCGAATTCGACCGGACTCGCGCGCCCGCGCGTCTGCGCGTGACACGCGCGCGCGGCCGCGAGCACGTCCGGGCAGGTCGCCTGCATCGTTTCGAGCAGAGTATCGGCACGAAAACAGAACATGCCCGAGTTCCAGGCGTAGTCGCCCGAGGCAAGGTACTTCTCGGCCGTCGCGCGGTCGGGTTTTTCGACGAAGGCGGCGATCTCGCGACCCTCTCGCGCAAGCGCCGCGCCCATGCGGATGTAACCAAAACCGGTTTCCGGCGCCGCCGGTTTGATGCCGAACGTGACGAGCCAGCCTTCCTGCGCGAGCGCTTGCACGCGGCGCGCATCGGCGGCGAAGGCATCTGTATCGCCGATCAGATGATCGGCCGGCAGCACCAGCAGCGTCGCGTCCGCGCCCAGATGTTCCATTGTATACATTGCCGCCAGCGCGATCGCCGGCGCGGTATTGCGTCCCATCGGTTCGAGCAGAAACGGCAGGTTCTGCGCATCCGCGGATGGATGACGCGCGTATTCGTCGCGGGTCAGGAAATAGTAGTCGCGGCCGGTCACGGTCAGCACCGGACCGCCGTCCGCAACCCGAAGCGCACGATCCAGCGTCTTGTACAACAGCGACTGTCCGTCGGCCATGCGCATGAAAGGTTTGGGATACGCGCTGCGCGACACCGGCCACAGCCGCGTGCCGGCGCCACCGGAGAGAATCACGGGAACGAGCTGGCTCATGTCGGCATTTTACCCGGCCAGTTCGCCAATCACGGCATCCAGGCCGCTGCGCCAGTGCGGCAGGTGCAGGCCGAATGCGTCGCGAATCCTGCTGCAATCCAGAACCGAATACGCCGGCCGGCGCGCCGGAGTCGGATATTCGGCGGTCGAGATCGGCACCAGCCGCGGCATGCGCTCGATCAATCCGGCGACCTGCGCGCGCGCGAAGATCGCGCCGGCAAAATCGAACCAGGTACACTGGCCGGCGGCACAAAGATGATAGGTGCCCAGCCACTTGTCGCGCTCGCCAACCCGCCGCGCCAGCAGGCGCGCCAGTGCCGCCGCTGTCGCCGTGGAAATCAGCCGAGCTGGCGTCGGCGCGCCGCGTTGGTCGCCGACGATGCGCAATTCTTCGCGTTCGCGCGCCAGGCGCAGCATCGTGCGCAAAAAATTGTGTCCGCGTGCGGCATACACCCAAGCGGTACGCAGGATCAGGTGATCGCATCCGGAAGCGCGCAGGGCATTCTCGCCATCGCGCTTGCTGTTCCCGTAAACGCCCAGCGGCGCGGTGGCGTCGTTTTCACGATATGGCCGTGAACCGGTGCCGTCGAAGACATAATCCGTGGAAAAGTGCACGACCAACGCGTTGCGCAAGGCCGCGTGCGCGCCGATTTCCACGAGCGCCTGCGCGTTGATGCGTTGCGCGAGTTGCGGTTCGTCCTCGGCGCGATCCACCGCGGTATACGCCGCGGCATTGACGATCAAATCGGCCTGTGCGGAATCCAATGCGGCCGCCAGCGAATCCGCATCGCCAAGGTCGGCAGCCACGCACGGCCCGCCGCCCGGCAATTTTCCGCCGCGCGTCGCGCAGACGAGTTCACCGAGTGGCGCGAGCGAACGCGCCAACTCGAAGCCGACTTGTCCGTTCGCGCCGAGCAGCAGGATTTTCACTTGGTATATTTCGGCAGCTTGTCGCGCGGCACGTCGCGCAGAAATGGCGCATTCGCGTCCTTGTCCGACAGCAGCGGCGCCGACAGCGGCCAGTCGACGCCGATATCGGCGTCGTTCCAGCGGATGCCGGCGTCGGCGGCGCGGTCGTACAGCGCCGTGCATTGGTAGCAAAACGTGGCGTCGTCCGAAACGACGGCAAAACCGTGGGCGAAGCCTTCCGGAATCCAGAAATGGCGCTTGTTCCCGGCGGTGAGCATCGCCGCGGCCCAGCGCCCGAACGTCGGCGAGCCGGCACGGATATCGACGGCGACGTCGTAGACCTCGCCTTCGAGCACGCTCACCAGCTTGCCCTGCGGATTCGGCCACTGGTAATGCAGGCCGCGCAGCACGCCGTGCGCCGAGCGCGACACGTTGGATTGCACGAAGCGCAAATCCAGTCCGGCATTTTTATACTTTTCCGCATGGAAACCTTCGTAGAAGTAGCCGCGCGCATCGCCGTGCACCTGCGGTTCGATCACGACGCAACCGGGCAAAATGGTTTCGATCACTTTCATTCGACGCGGCCCTGCTTCACGAGCTGTTGCAGGTACTGGCCATAACCGTTCTTGGACAGCGGCTTCGACAATCGAAGCACCTGCTCGGCGTCGATCCAGCCGTTGACCCAAGCGATTTCTTCCGGACAACACACCTTCAATCCCTGGCGGTTTTCGATCGTCTCGATGTAGTTCGATGCCTCGACCAGCGATTCGTGCGTGCCGGTGTCGAGCCAGGCGAAGCCGCGGCCGAGTTTTTCCAGCATCAGCGAGGAATCGTGCAGGTAGCAGCGATTGAGATCGGTGATCTCGAGTTCGCCGCGCGGCGAAGGTTTCAGCGCAGCGGCGAAATCGCAGGCGCGCTGGTCGTAGAAATACAGTCCGGTGACCGCGTAATTGGAACGCGGCTGCGCAGGCTTTTCCTCAAGGCCGACGACTTTGCCGGCAGCGTCGAATTCGGCCACGCCGTAACGTTCCGGATCGCGCACCCAGTAGCCGAACACGGTCGCGCCATGCGTGCGCTGCGCGGCGCGGCGCAGCACATCTGTCAGGCCGTGTCCGTAGAAAATGTTGTCGCCAAGGATCAGGCAACTCGGCTGGCCGTTCACGAATTCGCGGCCGATGACGAATGCCTGTGCGAGACCGTCCGGCGATGGCTGCACGGCGTACTTGATCGACATGCCCCATTGCGATCCGTCGCCCAGCAGTTGCCGGAACAGCGCCTGCTCGTGCGGCGTGTTGATCACCAGCACCTCGCGGATGCCAGCCAGCATCAGCACCGACAGCGGGTAGTAGATCATCGGCTTGTCGTACACGGGCAAAAGCTGCTTGCTGATCACCTGGGTCAGCGGATACAGGCGCGTGCCGGAGCCGCCGGCGAGAATGATGCCTTTGCTGATTTGCGACATTGTGGATTTATCCAGTTTTTATCCGGCCACGCCGAGACGCTCGCCGCGGTAACTTCCGTCCAGCACGCGCGCGCACCACGCCTGATTGTCGAGATACCAATCCACCGTCTTGGCGATGCCGCTCTCGAACGATTCGGTTTGGCGCCAGCCGAGTTGCGACTTGAGCTTGCCCGCGTCGATCGCGTAGCGGCGGTCGTGGCCGGGCCGATCCTTCACATAGGCAATCAGCGATTCGCGCTTTGTGCCGTCTTGCATCGGTCGGCGTTCGTCGAGAAGTTTGCAAATCGTTTTCACGACGTGGATGTTCTCGCGCTCGGCATCGCCGCCGACGTTGTAAACCTCGCCGGTGCGACCGATGTCGAGCACGCGCCGGATCGCGCCGCAATGGTCGCCCACATACAGCCAATCGCGGATGTTGCGGCCGTCGCCGTAGACCGGCAACTTCTCGCCGACCAGCGCCTTGTGGATCATCAGCGGGATGAGCTTTTCCGGAAACTGGTACGGCCCGTAATTGTTCGAGCAGTTCGTGGTCAGCGTCGGCAGGCCGTAGGTGTGATGGAACGCACGCACCAGATGATCGGATGCCGCCTTCGAGGCCGAATACGGCGAGTTCGGCTGATACGGCGATTCCTCGTGGAAGCGGCCCACCGGCCCAAGCGAGCCGTAGACCTCGTCGGTGGACACGTGCAGGAAACGGAAACCGTCCTGCGCTTCCAGCGGCGCCGCACGCCAATACGCGAGCGCGCATTCGAGCAGGGCCAACGTGCCGACAACATTCGTTTTCACGAATTCCGCCGGACCGTCGATGGATCGATCCACATGCGACTCGGCCGCGAAGTTCACGATAGCCACCGGCTTGTGTTCGGCCAGCAACTTCCCCACCAGCGCGCGATCGCCGATGTCCCCTTCGACGAAAACGTGATTCGGATTGCCGCGCAAGCTGGCCAGCGTGTCGAGATTGCCGGCGTAAGTGAGCTTGTCCAGGTTCACCACACGCCAGCCGCCTTGCGCGTGATTCTTGTCCGCGAGCAGGCCGAGCACGAAGTTGCCGCCGATGAATCCGGCGCCGCCAGTGATGAGGAGGGTTTTCATTGCGGGGAACCAGCCTTGCCGAACCAGCGCACCGGCGCGGGTGAACGCGAATTCTACCCGGACGATGCCGACACGGCCACCGGACTCCTGCATGCCGCGGATACGGCAATGTACAATGTCAAACGCAGTCAGACATCGGACGGCGGGAGATCGCCGGCAACGAAAACCCTGTTATGTCAGCCTTGCGATGAGCCGGCCTTGGATCGGTACTTGAGCCGTCCACCCGCCAAGTCACATGCAAAAACACCCACTCGATTCGGTGGTAAACGTCACTATGCACGAAAAGACTGCCCTGATAACCGGAATCCTTGGACAGGATGGCGCGTATTTGGCCAAGCTGCTGCTCGAGAAAGACTATAAAGTCTATGGATTGATCAGAAGGTATTCCAACCCGCGGTTCGACACGCTCGAATACCTGGGCATCGATGATCGGATCGAGTATGTCCCGGGCGACATGTGCGATGAAGCTTCGCTCATCACCGTAATAAAAACGATTCAGCCCGACGAGGTCTACAACCTGGCGGCGCAGTCGTTTGTTGGTTCTTCCTGGGATCAGGCGAAGTTGACCACCGACGTGAATGCCTTGGGTGTTCTCTACATTTTGAATGCGATCAAGTCCAATTCTCCAACCACGAAATTCTACCAGGCCTCGACCAGCGAGATGTACGGCAACAATCACGACGATGGCATACAGACCGAGGATATGCCGTTCCATCCGCGCAGCCCCTACGCCATCGCCAAGCTGTATGCCTACTGGATGACCATTAATTTTC
>JANWJJ010000147.1 GCA_025451955.1 Rudaea sp.
AGTATCGCAGCACGCAGCGGGCACCGCCAGCGTTATCGCCGCCGGCAGCGCCTCGGGCCGAATCTACTCCGTTCGCGTTGAGCCCAACCGACGCCATGTCGCCCATGCAGGCGTGGCTACGACCGATTCACGGCGTCGGCGTGCCGTCGAAGTTGTCGGCAAAGATGCGGTCGAGTACAACTTCCACCGCGCCGATATCGCATTGCGCGCCTTGCGGGCGGGGCACGCCGCGCTGGTCGGTGGTCGGAATCCCGTCGGGCGGCGCCGTGGTCGGATTGTGACAGCCGCCCGCATCAATCACCGGGCTGCCCGCCTGCGGCAACATCGTCTGGGTCGGGCCGCCGTTGTCGGCCAGCGCGCCAAGCTGGGGATCGCCGCCAATAAAATTGCCCGACGAACCTGCAGTGACGACCGTAGTGACGCCGCCGATATCGCCGCCGCTGGTTTGCGTATTGCCGGCGACAATCGAGTTGATGGCCGTTATTGTCCCGTAATAGCTGCCGATGCCGCCGCCAGAACTCGAAGCCGAGTTGCCGCTGAGCGTGCAGTTGGTCACCGTGGCGATGCCGTTAAAGGAAAAAATGCCGCCGCCGGCGTACTGTACCGTCGAATTGCCGCTGAACGTGCTGTTGGTCAACGTGACGTTGCCGGATATGGAATAGATGCCGCCGCCATTCGAAAAAGTCGAATTGCCGCTGAACGTGCTGTTGGTCACCGTGACGCTGCCGCGGGACTCGATGCCGCCGCCGCCGCCGAGCTGTACCGAATTGCCGCTGAGCGTGCTGTTGGTCAGCGTGACGCTGCTCCCCGCCAGGTACGCAAGGATGCCGCCGCCGTCGTAATGTGCCGAATTGCTGCTAAGCGTGCTGTTGGTCAGCGTGACGCTGCCTTTGGAATAGATGCCGCCGCCGCGGCGCTGTGCCGAATTGCCGCTGAGCGTGCTGTTGGTCACCGTGACGCTGCCGAGGGAATAGATGCCGCCGCCGTTGTACTGTGCCGAATTGCCGCTGAGCGTGGTGTTGGTCAGCGTAAGGTTCGCCTGCGGAATGCAGATGCCGCCACCATTGGGCGAGGCATTGCTGGTACTGACGGCCTTGCCATTGCTCAGGGTGAGATGGTTCAGCGTGAGTGAGCCGCCGGCCGCCGCGCTGTCGTACATGATTTCGAAGTTTCTCACGGCGCCGGAGGAACGTTCGATCGTCAACTGGCCGTTGGCCGTGGCGTCGATGGTCAGGTTGGCATCGGTGATGCCGAGCTGGTTTTTTGCCACATCGGCCAGCGTGATCGTGTTCGCGGCACCATTTGGGAAGGTGCCGGTATCGAAGTAGATCGTGTCGTTGGCGCCGAAGGTTCCACTGGCCACGCAGCCACCCGACACCGCACCGGTATTCATCGACACGATGGCTTGACGCACCGTACAGGTGCTGTTGTCGCCGACGGGATCGTTCGCGGTTGTCACGCTGATCGTGGCGGCCATGCCGCCCAGCGGCACCGCGCCCAGCGCCAAAGTCAGCGCCAACGCCAGCGGGCGCTGCATGATCGTGTCGCGGCGCGCGAAAGTGGTTTTAGAAGTGCGCATGAGTTTGCCCCCAGTGGTCGGAATCGTGTCGAATCTAACAGGTCACGCCGATTTGAACATCACTAAAGCCAGTGATTCTTTATTCGCGGCGTTGTGCTAGGGCCACCTCCGTTTCAAACGGAGTTGCTGCCCGCTGCGCGCGCCACAACCCGCCTTGACCTGGATCAAAACCAACCGATTGACCGAGGCGCATACTTGTCTCCATGAATGCGAATGATCCGGACTTTCGTTTGTCGATCCTCAACCAGCTTGCCGCCGCGCCACATCGCCTGATGTTTTTCGCCGGCGCGTCGGCGCTGATCGTGTCGATGCTGTGGTGGGCGTGTTTTCTCGCGGCGGGTTATCTCGGCCACACGTTTCCGACCCCAGCCGTGCCCGCAGGTTGGGCGCATGCCGTGTTGACCCAGTACGGCATGTTGCCGCTGTTTATTTTTGGATTTTTGCTTACCGTATTCCCGCGCTGGATGGGGCAGCCGGCGCTGACGAAACGGCATTACGTACCGGTCTTCATCGGCATGTTCGGCGGCTATCTGCTGGCGCATCTGGGCCTGCTTGATCTCAAACCCTTACTGATTGCCGGACTGGCGCTGATGCTGATCGGCTGGGTATTTGGGCTGGTCGCACTCGGCGGCGTGCTCCGGCGCAACGGTTGGCGCGACCGGCATGCCATGTCGTGCTATCTGGCCTTGCTGCTCGGCGCCTGCGGACTGGCGGCATTTTCCGCCTTCGTACTCGGCGCGCCGTGGCAGTGCGCCTATCTGTCGATCAAGCTCGGCACCTTTGGTTTGCTGCTGCCAATCTTTTTCACCGTGACCCATCGCATGATTCCGTTCTTCAGCAGCAATGTCGTCGGCCCCGGCTACCGCCTGTTTAAACCGGCGTGGAGCCTGCCGGTGCTGTGGGCGCTGCTGTTGTCGCATCTGTTTCTGGAATTGATTCACGCCTACGAATGGACCTGGCTGAACGACGCCGTGCTGACCGTATTCTTCCTGCGGCACTGGCTGGGCTGGCAACCGTGGAAATGCTTGCGGCCCGGATTGCTCGCGGCGCTGTATCTGGCCTACGCCTGGCTGCCGATCGCCTTCGTGCTGTTCACCGCGCAAAGCCTGATTCTTTATTTCAGCGGCAACTTCGTGCTTGGCCGTGCGCCGATACACGCGCTCACAATCGGATTCTTCGGTTCGATGCTGGTGGCGATGGTCACGCGCGTCACTCAGGGCCATTCCGGACGGCCGTTGCAGATGGGCGCGATTCCGTGGCTGACGTTCGGCTTGCTGCAACTGGTCGCGTTGACGCGCATCTGCGCCGAAGTCGAATCCAATATGTCGCTATGGTTGGTGATTGCGGCATTCGGCTGGCTGGTCGCCTTCCTGCCGTGGGTACTGCGCTCGCTGTGGATTTTCGCAACGCCGCGCATCGACGGCAGGCCCGGCTGAAACGACAGGCGTGCGATCATAGACATCGATGATCGAGTTCTATCCGCAAATCAAGTTCGTCCACATCCTGGCCGTAACGCTATCCGGCAGTCTGTTCACGCTGCGCGGGCTGATGATGCTGGCGCGTTCGCGCTACACCAGCCATCCCGCCTTGCGTTATCTGTCGTATGCGATCGACACGACCTTGCTGACTGCGGCGCTGATGTTGACCACGATCATCCACCAATACCCGTTCGTGCAGGGCTGGCTCACGGCGAAGGTGTTGCTGCTCGTCGTCTACATCGTGCTGGGTACGCTGGCGCTCAAGCGCGGACGCACGCGCGCAATGCAGATCACCTGTTTCTTCGCGGCGCTCGCGGTCTATCTTTTCATCGTCAGCATCGCTTATGCGCATAATCCGTTGGGCATATTCGTGCGATGGATTGCGTGATCCGTCGATAAAAGGCGTACGGACGCAGCAATGCTTTCGCATCGACATAAGCAAACGGGCACCAAGGCGCTTCCGCTTCGACAAAAAGCAACGGGCGCCGAGGCGCCCGTTTGCTTATTGTCACATTGTGGAATTGTGACTTATGCGGCTTTTTGCCACTGACCGAGAGCGGCCAGACCATTTTCCTTCGCGCGCAGGGCGACGGTTTTCTGCGCCTCGGCAAAATTCGCCTTCATGTCCTTGGCCCAGAGCTTGAGTGCGGCCTGCTGCATGGCGCGGCCGTAGCTGAACGACAGCGGCCACGGATGTGGGCCGATCTGGTTCATCGCATTCAGATTCGCAGTCGCCTGTTCGTCGGACTGGCCACCGGACAGGAATACGATACCCGGCAACGACGCCGGCACCGCCGCTTTCAGGCAGCGCACCGTCGCCTCGGCCACTTCGTCCACACTGGCCTGTTGCGGACAACTCTTGCCGGAAATCACCATGCTCGGTTTCAGAATCGTGCCTTCGAGCAACACGTTTTGCTCGTACAGCGAACCGAACAGCGAACGCAGTGTGGCTTCGGTGACGTCATAGCAGACTTCGATATCGTGATCGCCGTCCATCAAGATCTCGGGCTCGACCATCGGCACGATGCCGGCTTCCTGACACAGCGCAGCGTAACGCGCCAAGGCATGGCAATTGGCCTCGATGCAGGTGCCGCTCGGCGAATCCTCGCCGATGCTGATGACCGCACGCCACTTGGCGAACTTCGCGCCGAGGCGCGCGTATTCGCTCAGACGCTGGCGCAGGCCGTCCAAGCCTTCGGTGACGACTTCGCCCGGGAATCCGGCCAGCGGCTGCGGGCCTTTGTCCACTTTTATACCTGGCAGGATGCCGGCATCCATCATCACCTTGGTGAACGGCACGCCGGCCTTGGTCGATTGGCGGATGGTTTCGTCATAAAGAATCGCGCCGGAAATGTGATCGGACAACCGCGGCGTGGTCAGCAACATCTCGCGATAGGCGCGGCGATGTTCTTCGCTGTCGGCAACACCGACCGCATCGAAGCGCTTCTTGATCGTGCTGTTGGATTCATCGATCGCGATGATGCCCTTGCCGGGCGCGACCATCGCCTGGGCGATGCTTTCCAGATCTTCGATACTCATTGACTGACTCCGCAGAAACCGTGCGTTGCGACCGCCCCTGCGGCCACTTTGCGAGGGCGCGGATTATAGGCCGTGACGCACCAGGATGCGAGCCACGCAACAGCTTGCGCGCCGGAACTCCACACAATCAGCCGCCCGCCGGCAGCCGGAAATTCTCCAGCTTGCACGCGGCCAGCGCGCGCGTGCGCAAGGCACGGTCGGCGGCATTCGGCGAATTGGCATCCGGCAGATTGAACGGAATGATCATATAGGTATACACCGCATCCTTGCCGCGATTCTGCGGCGCGGCGGCGAAGCGCAAGCCGCTGACTGTACTGATCGCGACCTTGCCCAAGTCACCCTCGGGCACCAGACGTTCGAGTTTCACCTGGCTGGTCGTGCCGTCCTTGTTGATCGCATACGCCACCGCCGCACAGCTCGGCACTTGCAAGTTGCGTCCGGAATTCGGCACGTTGGCATCGCCGGTCGCCGCCAGCAACCAGTAATTGGCCAGATGGTCGGGCTGTACAAGCTGGAGCTTTTCGGCGGCTAGGGCGGTGCTCACGATAAAGCTCAATGTAATTGCGATTTTCAATGAATGCGGCATGCTCGATTTCCTCCAGATCATTCTGCCTGATCGTTGGTGTTTTGAGCTTGTGCAAGTTCAGCTGGTTGGAGTCCTTCTTGACGCAGGCGCCGAAGCAAGCCGACCAAGCCATGACTGCCAAGCGCCAAAGCGCAGCCGAGCACAATCTGCGTAGCGTCAGTCAACAACAGTCTTACTTGCCACGTCCTCGCCCCGGATGCCACCGCTACATCCACTTGGTCAAACAGCAAGGTACGCAAAATTTCATGGGTCAAGCTAACAAGCCCAGTCATCACGAACCAGATGCCGAGTACCGCAAACGCGGTCTGCTGGATTTGCTCAGCGGAAATAGGACTCTCGAAAACCTGCGTACTTGATTTGCCAGCCGCGAGTCGTGCCAGCACTCCGGGATAGATCCAGAGTAACAACGCAATGAGCAAGGCTATTGCGCTCCCGACAAGAACGATCGTCGTCGCCATTTCGCCAAAACTTCCGCTACCGGCTGCCTTATAGATGCCTGGAAAGGCGAGCACCACGCTCACACCAAGCCAGACTGCGCCAAGCCGAATCGCAATGCAAAGTATCGTGTAAAGCGAAGTCTTCATCGATCACTCCCATCGAGAAATTCAGTTCAAAGCTCCCCCAACCCTTCCGCCACGCCGCCCGCGCCGATGCGTAACAGCTTCAGCGTATTCGTGCCGCCGTGCTGGCCGGTGTGATCGCCGGTGGTGAGGATGACGCGATCGCCTTCGGCCAGACGCTGCATATTATACAAATGCTGGATCGCGGCTTTCGCCGCGTGCGCCGGATCGACACCCTGCGGATCGAAATCCACCGGGGTGACATCGCGGTACAGCATCATGCGCCGACGCGCGGCCTGGCGCCGCGACAGCGCGAAGATCGGCACGCTGGAGCGAAACCGCGACAGCCATTGCGCGGTGCCGCCGGATTCGGTCAAGGCGACAATCGCGCGCGTGCCGATGTGACCGGAGAGGAACATCGCCGCCAGTGCGATGGCTTGATCGGTGCGATCGAGCTGGTGCGTGCCGGGACTCAAATCTTCGGCCGGCTCGAACTGCCGCTCGGCGCCCAGACAGACACGACGCATCGCCGCGACGGCCTTGTCGGGATGTTTGCCCGCGGCGGTTTCCTGCGACAGCATCACCGCATCGGTACCATCGAGCACGGCATTGGCCACGTCAAGCACTTCGGCGCGCGTGGGAATCGGCGACTCGACCATCGACTGCATCATCTGCGTGGCCGTGATCACTACCTTGTTGCGCGCGAGCGCTTCGCGGATGATTTTCTTCTGGATACCCGGCAATTCAGCATCACCGATTTCCACGCCGAGATCGCCGCGCGCGACCATTACCGCATCCGACGCTTCAATAATTTCACCGAGTGCAACGATGGCCTCGGCGCGCTCGATCTTGGCGATTAGCGCGGCATTACCGCCAGCAGCGCGCATCAGCTTGCGGCTTTGCTCGATATCGTCCGCACACTTGACGAAGGACACGGCCAGAAAATCCGCGTTCAACTTCGCCGCCAGGCGGATGTCTTCCTTGTCCTTGTCGGCCAGCGCGGTGAGCGACAGACCGCCGCCCTGACGATTGATGCCCTTGCGATCCGACAGCGCACCGCCGACCTGGACCACGGTGTGGATCGTGGTACCGTCGATGCGCTCGACGCGCAGCGCGATCAGACCGTCGTCGAGCAACAGCACATCGCCCGGTTTTACATCTTTATACAAATTCAGATAGCTGACGCCGACGCGGCGGACATCGCCCGGGCGTGCGTTGGCGACGCATTCGAGCGCAAAAGGCTGGCCGTTTTCCAGCAGCACCGGACCCGATGCGAACTGCGCGATGCGGATTTTCGGCCCCTGCAAATCCGCGAGCACCGCGACTTCGTGGCCGAGTGCCGCCGCCGCATCGCGCGCTTCCTGTGCACGGCGCAAATGATCCGCAGCAGCCCCATGTGACAGGTTCAGACGCACTACATCCACGCCCTCTTCGAGTATGCGTTTGAGCATGCCGGGAGCATCGGTGGCCGGGCCGAGCGTGGCGATGATCTTGGTGCGGCGCAATTGCGAATCCATGCGAAAATCCGTAGTGGCGTTGGCGTTAAACTACCACAGCATCGCACCAGGAATAATGGCATGAATGATATTGATGGCGGAAA
>JANWJJ010000148.1 GCA_025451955.1 Rudaea sp.
GCATTGCCGCCGAGCTCCAGCACGACTTTCTTCTTGCCGGCGCGCGCTTTCAAGTCCCAGCCCACGGCTGGAGATCCGGTAAACGAAAGCAATTTGAAGCGTTCGTCGGTGGTGAATAGGTCCGCGCCGTCACGATGCGCCGGCAGGATCGAAAACGCGCCGATGGGCAGATCGGTTTCTGCCAACACTTCGCCGATGATTAACGCACCAATCGGCGTGCGGCTTGCCGGTTTGAGCACAAAGGGACAACCGGCGGCAATCGCAGGCGCGACTTTGTGCGCGGCCAGGTTCAACGGAAAATTGAACGGCGAAATAAACGAACACGGCCCGATCGGTACGCGCTTGCTGAAACCGCGATAGCCTTTCGCACGCGGCGAGATTTCCAGATTGATGACTTCGCCGTCGATCCGCACCGATTCCTCGGCGGCAATCTTGAAGGTATCGATCAAACGCGTCGCTTCGCCCCTGGAGTCCTTGATGGGCTTGCCCGCCTCGATGCACAACGCCATCGCGAGTTCATCGTAACGCTCGCGGAAACGCTTCACGCAATGCTCCAGCACAGCCTGTCGCTGATACGGTGTGAACTTGCGCAGTGGTTCCTGCGCTTCGACCGCCGCTGCAATCGCCGCGTCGATCGCCTTTGCGTCCGCGAGCGCGACACGCGTGGCCACCTTGCCGGTGAATTTGTCGGTGACTTCCAGATCGGTGTTGGCCGCGACGGGCTTGTTGGCGAGATAGTAGGGGTAGGTGGGTTTGAGCATGGCGCGGCCTCGTTGCGAGTTGGTCAATTCTACTATCGCAAGCAGTCTGGATTATCGGTTGATTCCGGCTTGACGTTGAGTACCTAAATAAGTACAATGCCTGAATGACACCGTTGCTCGCCGTTCACTTCTACGCCTCTGCGAGCGGCGCGGAACCCGTGCGCGATTGGTTGCGCGATCAGCCGCGCGAAACGCGCAAAACCATTGGTGAGGACATCAAGACTGTGCAGTTCGGTTGGCCGATTGGCATGCCGTTGGTGCGCAAGCTCGAAGCGGGCTTGTGGGAAGTGCGCAGTCACATACCGGAAGGCGTCGTGCGCGTGCTGTTCACGGTCGATGGATCGACGATGGTTTTGCTGCACGGCTTTGTGAAGAAATCGCAGAAGACGCCCGCGGACGATCTGGAAACGGCGCGGCGCCGCAAACAAGAGGTGGATCATGGCTAAAGCAAAGAAAAACCCCGCGGTCGGATCGAACTTCGATGATTTTCTGTCCGACGACGGCATGCTCGAAGCCGCGAGCGCAGTAGCGATCAAGCGCGTGATCGCCTGGCAACTCGCCGAAGCGATGAAGGCAAATGGCATCACCAAGAAGGTACTTGCCGAACGGATGCACACGAGCCGTTCGCATCTCGATCGCCTGCTCGACGAGCACGACACCGGGTTGACGCTGGAAACGTTGAGCAAGGCGGCGCATGCCTTGGGGCGCGAGGTCAGGATCGAATTGACGGGTGCATAGCGAAACAGGAGGTAGCCGCGAAGCGGCATATTTGTTCCTCTCCCCCGAGTTTGCTCGGGGGAGAGGGTAGGGTGAGGGGGCAGCGCTTCAGGTCCTTCGCAGGATTCACTTGCAATCGAGTGGTTCCGCTCGCCTTCGGCTGAGCGGGTTACTTTCTCTTGCGTGGCCAAGAGAAAGTAACCAAAGAGAAGGCCACCCCGGTGCCGCGCTCTCCGGGCATCCTGCCCTGCGAGTGCGCGATCGCACTTCGGGGTTCGTTGAACGTACGTCCATGTACGTGCAACGAACTGGCGCGCATCGTGCGCGCCACTCTGCGAGCTTTCCTCCGTGCGCTCGCCGCGGTAAAGCGGGCTTCGTGTCACGATTCTTAAATTTCCCAAGCACGTAGGTTGGGGTGAGCTTGCGAACCCCAACAAATTGTTGCGCATCTGTTGGGCATCGTTGCGCTCGGCCCAACCTGCCATTGCCAATCAAACCTTCGCGCTCAGTTCCTTAATCTCCCGATTCAAAATCCGGTCATTGTCCGAATAATCAATCGGCACATCGATCAGATGCACGCCGGGCGTGTCGAGACAATGCTGCAGCATCGGTGCGAATTCGGCGGTGGACGAGGGACGATGGCCGTGCGCGCCATAGCTTTGCACGTAGTCCACGAAGTCGGGGTTGCCCATGTCCATGCCGAAGTTGGCGAATTTCATGTTGGCCTGTTTCCACTTGATCATGCCGTAGGCGTTGTCGCGCAGCAGCAGGACGGTGAGGTCGAGTTTCAGGCGCACGGCGGTTTCGATTTCCTGCGAGTTCATCATGAAGCCGCCGTCGCCGGCGACGGCAATAACCTTGCGCTTGGGGTGCACGATCTTGGCGGCGATAGCCGAGGGCAGGCCGGCGCCCATCGTGGCGAGTGCATTGTCGAGCAGCAGGGTGTTCGGTTCGTGGCAGCGGTAGTAGCGCGCGAACCAGATCTTGTACATGCCGTTGTCCAGACAGGCGATACCATCGGATGGCATGACGCGACGCACGTCGGCGACCAGACGTTGCGGATAGATTGGCCAGCGCGCGTCGTCTTTTCCTTCGGCAAGATGCGCGTCGAGGTGTTTGCGCACTTTGGAAAAGTACGCAAAATCCCAATGTGGACATTTCTCGATGGCTTCCTTCAGCCGCCAGACCGAATTGGCGATGTCACCAACCAGCTCAATCTGTGGAAAGTAGACGGTGTCGACTTCGGCGCTGGCGAAGTTGACGTGGATCACGGTGCGCAGACCGCGGCGCATGAAGAATGGCGGCTTTTCGATCACGTCGTGGCCGACGTTGATGATGCAGTCGGCGCGTTCGATCGCGCGATGCACGAAATCGCCGTCGGACAGCGCGGCATTGCCAAGCCACAGCGGATGGGTTTCGTCGAGCACGCCTTTGCCCATCTGCGTGGTGAAGAACGGAATGCCGGTCTTGTCGACGAATTCGCGCAGCATCTTGCTGCATAGCTTGCGGTTCGCTGCCGCGCCGATCATCAGCAGCGGATGCCTGGCCTGCAGGATCGCCTCGGCAGCATGCACTAGCGCTTTTTCGTCGGCGATTGGGCGGCGATGATAGCTGGCCGGGATCAGGATGGCGTCGGTTTCGTCGTGGGCGATGTCCTCGGGCAATTCCAGATGCGTGGCGCCGGGGCGTTCTTCCTCGGCGCGGCGGAAGGCTTCGCGCACGCGCGCGGGGATGTTGTCCGCCGACACTATCTGCTGAGTATACTTTGTCAAGGGTTTCATCATGCCGACGATATCGACGATCTGGAAATGTCCCTGCTTGGATACCTTGATCGGTTTCTGGCCGGTGATCATCAGCATCGGCATGCCACCGAGCTGACCATAGGCGGCGGCGGTGACGAAGTTGGTCGCACCGGGGCCGAGCGTGGCCAGACACACGCCAGCTTTTCCGGTCAGACGTCCATAGGTTGCGGCCATGAATCCGGCAGCCTGTTCATGGCGCGTCAGAATCAGCTTGATCGATGAGGTGCGCAGCGATTCCAGCAGGTCGAGATTTTCCTCGCCGGGAATGCCGAACACATATTGCACATGCTCGGCTTCGAGCGCCTTGACGAACAAGTCGGATGCTTTCATGACGCCTCCCGGTCAGGATGGATCGATTGTCGGCGCCGCGGCGAGCAGCGTCAAATACGGATTATTCCGGTTCGCTGCGCAAGGGGATTTCCCCGTCGGCAAGCCGCGCCGTGATGCGCATGCCCGGGCGTGCCTGCGCAATCGAGCGCAAAACCGTGCCGCGTTCATGATCCAGCAAAATCGCGTAGCCACGCTGCAAGGTTGCAAGGGGACTGACTGCGTTCAGCGCTCGCGCGAGCTGGCCCAGATGCAGGGCGCGTGCTTCCAGGCCACGGGCGCAGACCGCGCGCAGGCGTCGCTGCTGTGCATGCAGCGTTTCGCGTACTCGTGTCAGCCGTGCCAGCGGATGTTGTGCGCCAAGGCGCGCATGCAGTTGGTGCAGACGTTCACGACTCGCGCGGAGGCGCAGACGCGGGTGCTGTGCGCGCAGCCGTGCCTGTGCGTGATCGAGACGTTGCGCGAAGTTCTGTAGTCGATGATGAATGCGTTGATCCAGATGCTCACGCCGGTGACGCAACGTGCGTAGCAGTTCGCGGGCATCCGGCACCAGTAGTTCGGCGGCGGCCGACGGCGTCGGTGCGCGCAGATCGGCGGCGAAATCGGCGATGGTGAAATCCACTTCGTGACCGATGGCGGCGACGACGGGAATTACGCAGGCGCGGATTGCGCGGGCGACGGCTTCGTCGTTGAAAGCCCACAAATCCTCCAGCGAACCACCGCCGCGGGTAAGCAACAGCACGTCGTGACGCTGCGCTTTCGATGCCGTAGCGAGCATCGCCACGATTGCCGGTGGCGCTTCCTTGCCTTGTACCGGCACGGGGAGAATTTCGATGTTCACGAGGGGGAAACGCCGTGCGATGACACTGAGCACGTCGCGAACCGCAGCGCCGGTCGGCGAGGTGATTACGCCGATGCGGCGAGGAATTTTCGGCAACGGACGCTTGCGTGACGCATCGAACAGACCTTCGGCAGCCAGCCTGCTTTTGAGTTGCTCGAACTCGCGCAACAGCGCACCTTCGCCGGAGTCTTCCAGATGCTCAATGATAAGTTGAAATTCGCCGCGCGCTTCGTACAGGCTCACTCGTGCACGCGCCAATACGCGCATGCCGTCGGCGGGCTTGAAGCGCAAGTACGTGCTTTTGGGTTTGAACATCGCGCAACGCACCTGCGCCTGCGCATCCTTCAAACTGAAATACAAATGTCCCGATGCGGGGCGCGAGAAATTGGAAATTTCGCCCTCGATCCAGATCAGCGGGAAGCGTTGCTCGATGGTGTCGCGTGCCAGGCGTACGAGCGCGCTCGGGGAGAAAATTTCCCGTTCCGCGGAATAGACGGCTGGAATTTCGGACATGGGTATGGATGCGGCTACGGAACCGGCAGACTACTCTGCGTCGTCGGTTCTTGCCAGCGCTGACGCGCATAGGAAGCTCTGAATAACCTCGCCGTCATCCCGGCGAAAGCCGGGATCCATTTTGATCTTCTCGAAGAATCGACGATTAAAGTCAAACTGGATTCGGGCTTTCGCCGGAATGAC
>JANWJJ010000149.1 GCA_025451955.1 Rudaea sp.
ACAGTGACATGCCTGCAAGGTGACGGCGATCGCCATGCGTTTGTGCTTTCCGAACAACGAACATCCGGATGTGCTGATCGCGCCAGGCGATACCGCCATCGGCTCGGCGTCCGACAACGCGATCGTGTTGACTGCGCCCGGCGTTGCCCCGCATCACGCGCGGCTGAACGTGAGCGCGCGCAGCATCGTACTCGCCGCCGGCGAAGGTGGCGCACGCATCCACGTCAATGCGCGTCCGGTTGTCGAGAAGGCGATCCTGCGCCTGGGCGACGTGGTCAGCCTCGACACGATCAAATTCACGCTCAAGCCCGACCGCGACGACAGCATCGACACCTGCGTTCCCGGCCACGTCACGCCGGCGCCCGCCGCACCGGTGGATGCAGTCGACTCGCCGATGCGGACTCGACAATTGCCGGCGCGCGTGGTGCTGCGCGGCGTTTCCGGCAGCTATTTCGGCAAGATCGTGCCGGTGCGCGGGCGCCTCACGATCGGCCGCGACGGTGATTGCGGACTGATTCTCGACGAGCCGGAAATGTCGCGCCATCACGCCGTCATCGAAAATGCCGGCGATGGCATCTATCTACGCGACATGGGTTCGGCCAACGGCACCTTCGTCAACGGCGTGCTGGTGCGCGATGCCGTACTGCACACCGACGATCAGATTGCGTTCGACCGCAACCGTTTCCTGCTCGAGGCACCAAGCCTGCCGACACGCGGCGATCTCGAATCGACGCCTGCATCCGCGCAGGAAGTCAACATCACCCAGACCATGCGCGCGATCGATAAACCGGCCGCTCCGCCCGCGGCGCCGGTCGAGGAACGCAACCGCAACGACATCTGGTGGTTGATCGGCGCCGCCGCGCTGATTGCCGCCGGCATCGCGGTATTGCTTTACATCAGTCTTTGAGCAGGACGATCGCGTTGGCTCGTGGTCGGTGCGGCGCGCGCAGCTTCAGCGGCAGACGCGCGAGCATCAGTACGCCCCAGACCGCGAGATACAACGCCGGTTCGCGGTGGTCGGCCTTGACCAGCCAGAAGTAGTGCAGCACGCCGAGCAGGGCGATCGGATAAACCAGGCGATGCAGGCGTTGCCAGTTGCGGCCGAGGCGCCGCATCATTCCTTGCGTCGAGGTCAGTGCCAGCGGAATCAGCAGCAGCCATGCCGCGAAGCCTACCGTGATGTACGGACGCTTGACGATCTCGCCGAGCAACTGCGACCAGAACCCGCCGAGGTCGATGACGAGGTAGATCGTCAGGTGCACGCTCACGTAGAAAAACGCGAAAAGGCCGAGCATGCGCCGGAAGCGTACGGCCTTGTGCCAGCCGGAAAGTCGCCGTAGCGGCGTGATAGCCAGCGTCGCGAGCAGCAGGCGCAGCGCCCAATCGCCGCTGCGATGTTCCATCTGCGCGACCGGATCCGTGCCCAGCGTACCTTGCACCGCATCCCAGACCAGATGCGCCAGCGGCAGCAGGCAGGCGGCGAAGACCAGCGGCTTGAGCGCGGCGATGCGATCGCGGGGCGGCATCTTCAAACGTGCTGCCATCGTCAAAAATTCTTGCGCAAGTCCATGCCGGCGTACAGGTGCGCCACCTGTTCGGCGTAACCGTTGAACGGCAAGGTGGCGATGCGGTTGCCGAACAGGTTGAATCCCGAACCGGCGATGCGGCGCTCGGTTTTCTGGCTCCAGCGCGGATGGTCCACGGCGGGATTCACGTTGGCATAGAAACCGTATTCGTCCGCTGCCATGTGGTTCCAGGTCGTGCGCGGCATGGATTCGACGAACTCGATCCTGACAATGGACTTGATGCCCTTGAAGCCGTATTTCCACGGCACGACCAGGCGCAGCGGCGCGCCGTTCTGGTTCGGCAGTTCGCGGCCGTACATGCCCACCGCGAGTAGGGTCAGCGGATGCATGGCCTCGTCCATGCGCAGGCCTTCGCGATACGGCCAGTCGAGCACGCGGTCGGCCTGTCCCGGCATCTGCGCCGGGCGCTCGACCGTCGTGAACACCACGTATTTGGCCGACGCCAGCGGTTTGAAGCGTTTGAGCAGATCTCCCAGCGGGAATCCTATCCACGGAATCACCATCGACCAGGCTTCGACGCAGCGCATGCGGTAAATGCGTTCTTCCAGCGTCTGGTCCTTGAGGATGTCTTCGAGCGTGAAGCGTCCGGTCTTTCCGGCCAGGCCCGCGATTTCCACGCTCCACGGGTGCGCCACGAAGCGTCCTGAATTGGCAGCGGGATCGCCCTTGCCGGTGCCGAACTCGTAGAAATTGTTGTAGTGCGTGGCATCCTGGAAAGTCGTTTTTGCCTCGCCGCCGGCATCGTCGACGCGGCTGGCGGCGGTCAGCGGTTTGCCCGGGATGTTCGCCACTGGCGCTGCGGGCGCTGGAGGCGCGGCCTCGGAACCGCAGCCGGCAGCCAGTGCGGTCGCGCCCAGTCCAAGCAGTTTCAACACTTGACGGCGCCGCCTGTAGACCGGTTCCGGCGTTATAGTGGAGGGCAGGGGAGCGTTGGGATCGTTGCAGCGCATGCGGGTTTTCCGATTATGCACACATGACCGGCGATTGCCCGAATTGCTTCCAGGCGCGCGGCTTCGCACTTGACCAATCGACGTGATAGCGGCGATATACTCGGGTTCGAGGAGTGTCACTCACTGTCGAATCAGGGGCATGAAACTCGCAGGCGCGTTCCGTTATTCGTCGAGCTTGGTGGCCATTCTGGATGCGGGCGACGGATGCGTCGTGGATGTCAATCCGGCCTTGGAGGCTACGCTGGGCTACCGACGCGATGACGTCGTCGGCAAACGCACGGCCGAGATCGGATTCTGGCCGGACCTGAGCGTCAGCGCATCAATCTGGGCCCGCCTGCTCAGCGAGCGCAAGATCTGTGGCGAGAGCGTGGTCTTTTGCACGCAAAGCGGGGAACAGCGCAGTGCCGTGCTGTACTGCGAATTGTTCGAACAGGCAGGCAAGGCCTATGTGCTGGCGGTGTTCCAGCAAGTTCGTGCCCGTGGCGTGGACGGGTTGCCGTTGCCGCTGGATCCTGGCAGCTACCACGCCTTGTTTCTGGCGGCGGCCGAAGGCTTGTATCGCAGTCTTCCGGATGGCGGCTGGATCGACGTCAATCCGGCCATGGCGCGCATCTTCGGCTACGAATCTGCGGCGCAGATGCTGGCCGAAACGAGCACGCTGCCAGCGAGCCATCTGTATGCGGACGTGGAGCGCACGGCGCAACTGTATGCGCTGCTCGACGCACACGGCCGGTTCGAGAATCAGCGTGCGCGCATCCGTCGCCGCGACGGCTCGCTGGCATGGATAATGGAAAGCGCGCGGCGGGTGCGCGACGCCGGCGGCAAGATACTTTTCTACGAAGGTTCGATCACCGACATTTCCCAGCAGGTGTACGCCGAGGAACGGCTGCGCCAATCCGAATCGATGTATCGCACGCTGGTCGACAGCAGCCGCGACGGCGTTTTCCTGATCCGGCACGACGGCACCATCGGCTTCATCAACGAAGCGATGGCGCAGACCTTGGGTTACCGTGCCGAAGAACTGATGGGTAGCAATTATCTGCAGCTGATTGCGCCAGAAGCGCTCCCCGAACAGATGGTCCGCCGCAACGAACGCGCCGGCGGTTCGTACGCGGTGCAGACGTACGACACCATCATGCTGCGCAAGGACGGTACGCGCAGGCTGCTGCACGTGCACGCGGGAGCGGTCGATTACGACGGCGAAGTGGCCAGCACCGGCACTGCGCGCGACGTCACCGAAGAGCATCGCCAGCGCCAGGCGCTGGAGTGGGCCGAGCGCACTTACCGCGAGTTGTTCCAGAACGCGGTGTCGGGCATGTTCCGTTCGCATCTCGATGGCCGCATCGTCGCGGCCAACGATGCGTTCGCGCGCATCCTCGGTTATGTCGATGTCGCGGAACTACTCGAATCCGGACGCGGCATCGCGGATTTCTATGCGAACCCCGACAGCCGTAAATACGTGCTCGCGCAGCTCGCCGCCAGCCGCGAACCGGTCACGTTCGAATTCGACGCACGCCGCAAGGACGGCAGCCTCGTTCCGACCGAGGTTCGCGCACAGGCGATCCGCGACAGCGAGGGCAGGATCCTGTGGACGGAAGGCTCGGCGCAGGACATCGGCGCTCGGCGCCGCGCGGAAATAGCGTTGAAGGAATCCGAAGCGCGCTACCGCACCTTGGTAGAGCATAGCCAAGTCGGTGTGTACATGATGCTGGACGACCACTACACCTACGTGAATCAGGCCTTCGCCACGATGTTCGGCTACCGCGAAGAAGAACTGATCGGTGCCGATTTCCGCCTGCTCGTACCGCCTGAATCGCGCGAGCATCAGGAAGACCGCTACCGCCGCCGCAGCGAGGGCGAGCCGAGCGGTGGTGATTACTGCATTGCGCTGCTGCGCAAGGACGGCGTGCGCATCCAGGTCGTGGTCAGCGCCGGCCACGTCGAAATGAACGGCAAGCGCTACACCAGCGGAACGATCCGCGACGTAACCGCGCAGTTGCGCGTGCAGCGCGAGCTGGAATACAACGCTTCGCACGACCAGTTGACCGGATTGCCCAACCGGGTTTTTTTCGAGCGCCAGCTCGAACAGGTGATCGCCCATGCGCGGGCCAGCGGCGATTATCACTACGCCGTGCTGTTTCTCGATCTGGATGGATTCAAATTGGTCAACGACAGCCTCGGCCATGCCTGTGGCGACGATTTGCTGACGCAAATTGCCGAATGTCTGCGTGCGAATCTTGGCAGCCAATGCCTGGTCGCGCGCTATGGCGGCGACGAGTTCACCCTGCTGCCGCACGGCGCCTGTCCGCGCGGTCGCGCCGAGCAAATGGCGCAGCGTGTGCTCGCGCTGTTGGCGGGATCGTTCGAGGTGCGTGGTCATCGCGTTTTTTCCGGAGCGAGCCTCGGCGTCGTGCTGGGCCGCGCCGAATACCAGTCGCCGGATCAACTTTTGCGCGACGCCGATACCGCCATGTACCGCGCCAAGGCCGGCGGCAAATCCGCCTACGTCATCTTCGACGATGCCATGCACGCAGCGGCGCGGGCGCG
>JANWJJ010000150.1 GCA_025451955.1 Rudaea sp.
ATGGGTACCGGACCGTCTCGACGGCGATCAGGTTTTCAGTATCAAAGTGGACGACAACCGCTGGACTCACCATGTCGCGCGCGGAAAACGTTCAACGATTGTGTTGGATCTAAAACGCCCAGCAGGACCGTCGGTGGCGCTGACAATTAGTGCTGCGCGCAGCTTTGTACCGGCAGGTATCGGCGAGTCGGGTGATGGGCGTGCCCTCGCCTGGAAGCTGCTAAGAATATCGTTGGTTCAAGCCGGTTAAATAGCGCCATTGCCCGTGGTAGGATTCCGGAGCAGAGCCGACGGCCGCGCGACAGCAAGGCGCAACGATCAGTCCGGTCGACGCACGCAGAACTCTGGCGTCAGGTGTTGCCAGCAGCGCCGATCGGCGAACGGCTTGTTGTGCATGACGGCCGTCATGTGGGTTGGCTTCAGGCGCCCGGCGAGTATTTCCTCTTGATCGCGCGCATGCACCCGATCGATGAACGCACGATCGCTCGGTGAATCGGCATCGAAGTTCGGGCCGAAACTGCGACCGATGAAGGAATCGATGATATTGGCAAAACCCACGAACAACTCGAAATCGAAACGATCGAGCAGCAGCGGGAGGATATCCTGTGCGCGGATGCCTTCAAATCCTTCGTTGGAGCAGTCCCAGTTTTCAAACGTGCGCTCAAGACGGAGCAATTGCACGTTATACCGATAACTGTCGGGAAGCTCGGACCAGTATTCGCGCAATATCGACGCTGCTTCCGGCCAAAGCATATGCCCGTTACGGCCGATTATGTCGGACGTGATGAAACGCCCGTGCGGCGCCAGCGCGGACGCAACAGCCGAGAACAGATGCTCGAGTTCAACGACGTGATGCAGGCTCTGATTGGCCATGATCGCATCGTATTGCTGGCGTGGCTGCCAGCGGTTGAAATCGCCCTGCACGGTGACGATCTGCGAAGCGACGCCGGCTTCTGCGGCCAAAACCCGACCGCGCTCGAGCATGGTCGCGTTGATGTCGACGCACTCCAGCGTGAATTGAGTGATCGCCCTGTCCGCCAGCATCCGTGCCACGCGAACTTCGGTATCGCAGTTGCCGCAGCCCAGACTGACAAAGCGCGCGCGACGCGGCCCGGCGTCGGCCAGGCTTTGCCCGAGATACAAAGCATAGAACTCGTCGGGGTTGGAGAAGCCGAAGGTTTCCACTTGTGGACGCAGATGGGTATTGGACCAGTAGTGGTAGATCGGCGGCAGATCGTGGACGATGGTCTGCTCGTCGAAGATCGCCGTTTCTGCGGCGACGCGCGCGGCGTATTCCGGTGTCAGTGGTCCATCTTGCCCGCTTGGCCTTGGGCGTTCTGGTGCCGTCGAACGCCACAGGCGCTGCAGCGGTGCTCTCAGGAAAAGCGGCAGCTTGTGACCAAGTGGCACGGCATGTTTTCTGAGGAAGGTTCGCATGACGGTCAAAATGGTAGGTGGATCGTTCGACAGTCAGCGAGCGGACGATTTACGCGCGGGCTGCGGCGTCGGATGAACTTCGCCTAAGTGCGAAACATCGTACATGACATAGCCGGAATCGGCTATTGAATGCACTGCCGGATTCGCGGCCAATTCCCCGCTCAGGCTTGCGATCATCGGCGAAATATATTTTGTGGCGATTGATTCTGCTTTGTGCCCCTCATGCGGCATGACGAGGTATCTCACCTTGGTGTCGACGAGATATTTCAAGAACAGCGTTCGATCTTCGACCAAATTGCGACGAGAGAAGGAAATATCCGCCAAACCCTCAAAGGTTGCCGGCAGGCAAAACCCGGGATCGTAGTCCACGTAACCTACAACGTGGACGGCACCACGTTGCGCCCGCAGGTAATCCGCAATGTGAGCGATTCCATAGTAGGTCGCGACATTGCGCTCGCGCATGTGAAACTCATGGATGCCGCGGTTGAGGGTAAAATCGAAAGGGCGCGTTCCGGTCGTCCATGCCGCGCTCATGAAGCCGTATGCGGCTTGGAACAGGCAGAACGCACCGATGCATGCGACGAAGATGAAGCGCGCCCTAGGCAGTGCGCTCACCATGCCCCATGCTGCCGCAAAGCTGAGTAGAACTGCAGGCACCAGACCGGCGATGAAGTAGTTGCCGTCACCGCCGCGAATCTGATAACCCCAGCACAGCATCAGCACAATGGCGGCCAGTACCAGACCCAGGCCCGGGCGCAACACACTGGAAGGCAACGCCGGGCGCCTGCCCGCGAGCAGCATGGCAAACACGGCAACGGCGGCGAGCCAGACCCACACATTGCCGACCCATGAAATCTGGATATGACTCAGTCGCTGCGGCCTGAACAGGAAGTCTGTCAGCAATGGAAAGATATCGCTCCAGTCCTTGGGATAACTCCATTGCAGAGTGCCGGCGGGGAATTTCAGATGAAAACCGAGCAGTTGCCATAGCTTGAACAGGGGGTCAGGGCCGATCGTCGGCATCCCGGCGAGCAACAAGGTCCGCGCGGTGACAAAAGTGGTAACGACAAGTATCAGCCCAAGGCTGATCCACGCCAGGCGCAGTTCCTGCCGTGCTGGTGGTTTTGCATCAGTTCGCTGGAAAAAGCAGGCGATAAAGACCGCGACTGTCATTGCACCAACAAATGGGATGGCGCTGAGTCGCGCCTGTGTTGCAAGCAGCAGTAGGCCGAAAAACCAGATCAGCGCTGCGCGATTGCGCGTGGCAATAAATTCCGACGCCTTTATCCAGGCGAAGGTCAAGAGAAATACCGCGAGAATATCTCCCTTCGACTGCAACGTTTGGTTCGCGATTGCAGGAACCGTAATGCACACCGCGACTCCCACAAAGCGCATTGCGCATTCTTTTATACCGAGTCTTTTCAGAATCTCGTAGCCGGCAGCCATCAGCATACTTGCTATCAGCAATGTTATTCCGGTTATCGCGGTGCTACTGCCCAAGCCGCTCAATGGAATCAGAAAAAGCTCATACAGTTTCGGAAAGTAAAATACAGCCGATACCAGCCCCGAGGAAACGAATGCGGAACCTGAGCCGACCAGGACATATTGACCGCGCAGTCCATACCACAGGCCGTCGAAGTCGATGGCAACCGCGCTGCGGGCAAACTGAACCAGAAACCATCCGAGCAAGGCGCCGGCGCAAATCCGCCCAAGCTTGGGCATGGCGCCGACGCGTTCACTTACAAATACGGTCCACGGACGCGCGCGCGCGGCGAACGCAGGTATTAGCAGCAAAAGCGTAAGCCAGCGCAGGTCATGAAGAGAGCCGAATCCAAGCGCGGACAAGGTCCAGGCACACAGGCTCCACACGCAAAGGCCCAAGACGAAGCTGCCAAGGTACTCGGGGATGCTTCTTGGTTTGGTATTCCCGCAGAGGCACATCGCGAACGCGCCAAGAGTGACGCACAGCTCAAAATAAACGATATCGACAATGGCGGCTGCGTCGACCGCGTGCCGACGCAGGTACAGCTCCGCCACGATCACCGTGAGCGCCAATCTCAGGGTGCGGGTGCGCACGAGTTGCGCGGATGCGAGCAGGCAGATGAGTACCAGGGCTTCGATGCCGCCCTGCCAGAACTCCGGTTGCGCGATATGCCAATTGAATGGACCGGGATCCAGAAGCTGCCAGCCTGGAATGACGATGCAGGCGATGCCGGTCGCGAGTATGGCTATTGCGTGCAACGCATCCGGATGGATTTTCAAATCATCCCTGGAAAAAAACATTTAAATGCAATCTCGTGTTTCCACCTTCGTCTCCTTTTGTCTCTGCCTCGCAGCAGAGTAAATGGAGCGCCGACTGGATTTTCAACTACAATCACGATAAGGGTTCAGTTCTATAACAACCATAACCAGAGCCAGCCGACCGCTGAAATTACCACGAGCCATCATTGCATCATTGTATCAAAATACAATCACTCTCAATTTGAGATTAGCAGCAGGATGGACATCAAGGAAGCCGCACTGTTGCGCGAAAACGCGGCAGATCACTGGTACTACCGCAGCAAGGCACGCGCCGTCGAACGGTTGTTGCGCGGCACGACGCCCCGGACCGTGCTGGATGTGGGCGCGGGATCGGGTTTCTTCTCACGGCATCTGCTCGCGAATTCGCCAGCCGTCGAGGCTTGGTGCGTCGATCTTAACTATCCGGCGGATAGCGATATTGTGGAAAATGGAAAAAGTATTCATTTTCGCAAATCGGTCGAACGCGTGGACGCCGATCTAGTGCTGCTGATGGATGTACTCGAACACGTCGACGACGATGTGGGTTTGCTGCGCGATGCCGTGGGCAAGACGGCCGCGCAGGCGACGTTCCTGATCTCGGTGCCGGCGTTCCAGTTCATGTGGAGCGGTCACGACGTGTTTCTGGAACACAAGCGCCGCTATACGCTCGCCGAACTCGAGCACGTGGTCAAGTCGGCGGGATTGCGCATCCGGCAGAGCACGTATTTTTTCGCTGCGGTCTTTCCGGCCGCGATGCTGGTGCGGTTGCCGCGTAAATTGCTAGGCAGCACCGTGCAGCCGGCGTCCGACATGCAAGTGCATTCGCGCCCGGTGAATTGGCTGCTGAACGCCGTATCCAGCGCAGAACTGAAATTTATCGCACGAAATCGCTGGTTCGGATTGACGGCGTTCTGTGTCGCCACACGCGTGTGAGCGTGCTCAGCGCGCGCGCAAGCGCCCCACGATCTTACGCGCCAGATAGCGTAGACGCCCAAGTCGGCCGCTGTGCAGTGCCATCTGCGCCTGTTCGAGTTGGTTGGTGATTTGCGTCACGTCGCGATACAAGCGCTGATTATGCTGATCGCGCCGCGCCAGCAGAATTCGTAGTTCCTCGACATCGCTGGCGCTAAGTATCAATCCCGGCTGGAAACGCTCCGGCAGCGGTCGATCGACATAGATGGTCGAATGCGTGTCCGCGAGTTCGTCCTGCGGCCGTTCCGTCGTATAGAAGTATAAAGCGATGGATTTGCGCGAAAGCGATTTCTTGTCTGCGGGCAGGGCGATACGGCCGAAGCCATGCCAGCTCGTCTCGGTGGTCTCGAAAATCACGGCGCGGTTGTACAGCGGAGTGATCAATTCGATGCGATCGTCCGCGGCGCGTGGGTCGGAGTGCAGCTCCAGCGATCCGCCCCAGGCAGCGTCCCATTCGTGGTTCAAGTACACGATCAGATTTAGCCGCCGATGCCAGCGCTCGACCGGATGGCGGTTGAAATCCACATGCGGGTCGAGATCCTGGCCTGCGCGGTTTTCGTGCGTACCGCCGCCGAAATACCAAGGGTCGTAAAGCAGATTCGCAATGCCGGTGATTTGGCCGATCAGGTCGAGAAATTCGCGCGTCTGGATCAACTCATCGAGTTGTTTGTACGCCGGCCCGAGTCCGCGAATTTTTTCCACCGTGGATTTGGCGCCGAGTTCGCCGGCCTCGTTGCGCGCGTTGCCGCGCTCGAACGGCGGGAACTGATCGAGCAGTTGCGCGCAGAATTCCGGCGTGAGGAAATTATCGATGACCACATGCTGGAACGGATTGCGCTCGGCGAAGCGGGCCGTGAGCTGGGCGATGTCGGCGTGCAGGCGCGGATTCAACATGGTGGCGTCAGCGCGCGAGTTTGAGCGCGTGGTCGAGCGATTGCGTCAACGCCGGCGCGGCGGCGCGCAGCTTGGCGTCTTCGGTAATCAGGCGTTTGCCGCAGGCATCGGCCACGGCAAGGAAGTGCGCATCGTAGATCGTGGTGCGGTGGATGAATGCCAGATCCAGTGCCGCAGCGCGGGCTACGGCGTGCAGATGTGGCGCAAGAAACGCTTCCGCGGCGGATAAATAGCGCTTTGCATCGGCTCGGGAGGCCAGGTCAGCGCGCTCGTATGTTGCGAGCACGTTGCCGAATTCGATCAGCGCCAGCGGTTCGGTGCACCAGGCCGGATCATGTTTGAGCAAAGCCTTGGCGCTCGAGGTGAAGCGGCCTTCCAGAAACAATGCGGCGATGATGTTGGTATCAACGACGATCATGCGGTCGCGTCAATCGTCGCGGCCACAGGCGATGGCGGCCTCAATATCGTCGATGTCTGGACGGAATCCGCCGCGCAGGCGCAACGGTTTTGGCACGAAGGGTACTGTTTCCTTCGCCGTCGCATTGCGCATGCCGTGTTCGAGCAGGTCGGCAACCTCATCCTTGAGTTTCTTGTGCGCGTGCACGGCGCGGATCTTGATGCGGTGCATGAGGTCGTCGGGCAGATCGAGCGTTGTTTTCATGCGCCCATAATCCCATAAAGCTGGTTTTATGTCGAGCGCATGCGTTCCAGCACTTTCTCGATGCCGGCACGGGTTTGCGCGCGCAGCAGGGCCGTGGCCTGTTTGCGCAGTGCGCTGCGATCGCAGCCGGCGATGGCTTGGCGCACTTCCAGCAGCGAACTCGGGTGCATGCTGAATCCGGTCAGGCCGAGGGCGAGCAGCAGCGCGGTGTAGCGCGTGTCGCCGGCCATCTCGCCGCACAGGGTGACGGATTTTTTCGCGCGCTCGGCGGTACTGATGATCTGTGCGAGCAGCTTGAGCACGGCCGGATGCAGCGGATCGTACAAGGCGCCGAGTTCGTCGTTGTTGCGATCGACGGCCAAAGTATACTGGGTCAGATCGTTGGTGCCGATGGCGATGAAGTCGAGCTGGCGCAGCAGAAACGGCAGCGCGATGGCGGCGGCCGGCACTTCGATCATCGCGCCGAGTTCAAAATGATCGGCGATCTCGTGGCCGCTGGAACGCAGTTCGCGTGCGCATTCTTCGGTCAACGCGCGCACCACGGCGATTTCTTCGTTGCTGGTCACCATCGGCACGAGAATGCGCACCGGACCGAAACTCGATGCGCGCAGAATCGCACGCAACTGCGTCGCGAAAAGTATCGGGCGGCGCAAGGCCAGTCGCACGCCGCGCACGCCAAGCGCAGGATTGGGTTCCTGCGCCAGGGCCAGCCCGGTGGAGTCGGTCTTGTCGGCGCCGAGGTCGAGCGTGCGGATCGTCACCGGTGCGCCGGCCATCGCCAGCACCAGGTCGCGATAGGCGATGAATTGCTCTTCTTCGTCTGGCAGTTCGCGCCGTTGCATGAACAGGAACTCGGTGCGGTACAGGCCGATGCCGACCGCACCACAGGCGCGCGCCTGGGCGATGTCAGCGAGCATTTCGGCATTTGCGAACAAGTGGATTTCTATACCATCGCGCGTCAGCGTGCGTTCGTGCTTGAGCCGCGATAGCGCTTCGGCGCTGCGTGCCTGTTCACGCTGATATTGGCGATAGCGCACCAGATCCTGCGCGGCCGGATGCACCACGATCTCACCCAGCGTGCCGTCGAGCAGCAGCAGGTCGTCATCGGTGATGCGCTTGAGCGCTTCGTGTGCGCCGACCACCATCGGCAGGCGCATGCTGCGGGCGAGGATGGCGCTGTGCGAAAGCGGACTGCCGCCGGTGGTGATGACGCCGAGTACGCCGTAGTCGCTCAGGTGCGCCAGCTCGGCGGGTGCGACCGTATCGCTGATGAGAATGCTGCCGACACGCGAAGCGATCTGGCGCTCGGCCGGTGTGGTGTCGCGCGCCAGCACCGCCTGCACGCGGCCGATGACGTGATCGACGTCCTCGCGCCGGCTGCGAAGATACGGATCGTCGATCGCATCGAAGGCGGCGACCAGGCGGTCGCGCTGCGCTTTCAATGCGGCGCCGGCGCGAAAGCGGCCCTGACGGATCATCGAATACAGCCCCGAAGTAAGTTCGGGGTCGTCCAGGATCATGCTGTGCGCGTCGATGAATTCGCCGACTTCGCGCGCCAGCGCGCCGTGCAGTTTTTCACGCAACACGCGCAGTTCGTCGCGCGCGACTTGCAGTGCGTGGCGCAGACGTTCAACTTCAGATTCAATTTCGTTTTCGCCCAGCGGACGTTCGTCGACGACGAGTTGACTCGGCTGCACCAGGCGCGCACGACCCAGGGTCATGCCGCGCGCGGCGGCGGTGCCGGCGAGGAGGAAGCGCGTGCTCACGCGCCCTCGTCGAACTTGCGCTGGAACAGGTCGAACATCGCGTCGATGGCGGCGGCTTCGTCGGCGCCGTCGGTGCGCAGTGTGATCGTGTTACCGACGCCGGCGGCCAGCATCATCACGCCCATGATGCTCTTGGCGTTGACTTCGCGACCGCGGTGCACAAGCCAGGCGTTGGCCTGAAAACCTTGCAGCGTCTGCACGAGTTTGGCTGACGCCCGCGCGTGCAGGCCGAGCTTGTTGATGATATTGACCTCACGTTCAAGCATGGTCGATGATGATTCCCGCGCGGCCGCCACCGGCCGCGGTTTGTGACAATTCCGCCAGCGCCTGTTCCGGATAATTGAGTACGCGCAGCAGCATCGGCAGATTCAGACCGGATACGCGGCGGATGTCGAGGCCGAGGCCACCGAGTTTTTCCGCGATATTGCTCGGAGTCGCGCCGTAAACATCGGTCAAAACCAGCACGCCGGCGCCGGAATCGAGCTTGCGCACGCGTGAGGCGGCGGCGTACAGCGCGTCCTCGACATCGCTGCCGGGCGGAATCGCGAGCGCATCCAGCGCCAGCGGCACGCGGCCGAGAATATGCCGCGCGGTGGCGATCAAGGCGGCGCCCATCGCTTCGTGTGTGAGCAAAAGTATACCGACGCTCATTCCAGCTCCCGATGAAACGTCAGTACTTGTTCGCGCGTGGCGCGGAAATGTTCGGCCAGGCGTTCGCACAGGTATACCGAGCGATGGTGGCCGCCGGTGCAGCCGACGCAGATGGTGACGTAGGAACGGTTCTCGGCTTCGAAGCGCGGCAACCAGGTATCCAGAAACTCGCGCACCTGGGCAAGATATTGCGTGACTTCGGGCTTGCCTTCGAGCCACGCGCGCACCGCGGCATCGCGGCCGGAGAGCGGGCGCAATTGCGCGTCCCAGTGCGGGTTCGGCAGGCAGCGCGCGTCGAACACGAAATCTGCATCGGCCGGCACGCCGCGTTTGTACGCGAACGATTCGAACAGTAGCGATAACGGTCCGCCGGCCATGCCCAATTCAGTCGCGATCAAGCGCCGCAACTGATGCACGTTCAGATCGCTCGTATCGATCGTGCGTTCGGCGATCGACGACAGCGGCCGCATCAGTTTGCGTTCGCGCGCGATCGCGTCGTTGAGCGAACGGCCTTCGCCGGTCAGTGGATGGCGCCGGCGCGTATCCGAATAACGCTTGAACAGCACGTCATCGCGCGCGTCGAGGAAGATCAGTTGATGCTCGATGCCCTGCTGGCCGAGCCCGGCGAGTATCTGCGGCAGCTTGTTCAGATCCTCACTGCGATTGCGCACATCGATGCCGACGGCCAGACGTGGATGCAGGCCGGGCTGCGCTTGCGCCACCGCCGCGACGAACGCCGGCAGCAAGGCGCTGGGCAGATTGTCGACGCAGTAGTAATCCAGATCCTCGAGCGTGCGCAGGGCGATGGTTTTGCCCGAGCCGGACATGCCGCTGACGACAATGACGTGGCTCGACGGCGCATCGCGGATCTCGGGATTCTCGGAATTCGGAGTCATCGTTGAGTAGTCTTCACCACGGCGCTTGCCGCTGCATCTGGTGTGCCTGCCGGTCGAGGAAAGTCTGCGCCGGGTCGATGCCCTTGGTCTTGAGTACGTGGTTGCGCACGGCGGCCTCGACCAGCACGGCCAGGTTGCGGCCGGGCGCGACCGGAATCGTGGTCTGCGGAATTTTCGTATCGAGGATTTCGCGATAACTATTGTCGCCATAGATGCGTTCGAGTCCGCCCTGTTCGATCGGCTGCTCGCGCGGCGTGATCGCCAGATGCACGATCAGGCGCAGGTATTTGGACGGCTTTACCGCCGTATGTCCGAACATTTCGCGTACGTTGAGTATCCCCAGGCCGCGCACTTCGAGCAAATCCTGCAACATTTCCGGACACGAGCCGTCGATCACATCGGGTGCGATCTGGGTCAGTTCCGGCGCGTCGTCGGCGACCAGGCGATGGCCGCGCGTGATCAGCTCCAGCGCCAATTCGCTTTTGCCCGAACCCGATTCGCCGGTAATCAGCACGCCGATTGAATAGACTTCCATCAGCACGCCGTGCAGGGTCACGCGCCGCGCCAGCAGACGCGCGAGGTGGTATTGCAGATAGGTCAGCAATTCATGGCCGCGCTGGCTGCTGGACCAGATCGGCGTGGCGGTTTCGTTGGCCGCATCGCGCAGATCGGCCGGCACCGATTGATCCTTGGTCACGATCAACGCCGTCGGCTGGAAGCCCATGATCTTCTCGACCATTTCCCACCGCTGGCGCGAATCGAGGGAATCGAGCCAGCTCAATTCCTCGGCGCCGATGATCTGGATCTTGTTCGGATAAATCGTGTTGAGATAACCCGCCAGCGACGGTCGTCGCGGCTGTTTTTCTGCCGGCACGATGGCGCGCGATTCGCCGCGCTGGCCGGCGACCCAGCGCAGGGTCAGGCGGGCGCTCACCTTGTCGAACAGTTCACGGGCGGTCAGGCGTTCCATGGATACAAAGTCCGATGTCGCGGGGCTGCGGACATTTTGCCAGTTTTGCGCTGTGTGCGGGCGATTCGGCGCCAGTTACCCAAGGTTGGGCCGGTTTCGGGCAGAATCACGGTGGGCCAATCGGCTATAGGAATTTTCCATGAGATATTTCATCCTTATCACCGCCATCGCGTTTCTGGCGGCATGCGGCAGCGGCAAAAACAGCGCCAGCGCCGGTGACACCGCGGCCGCATCAGGACAAGCCCTCGTCGTGGTCAACGGCGATTTCGAACAAGCGGCCCACGACCACAACGTGCCGGGTTGGTCGATCACCCAGCACGCCGGCCCGGCTTCTTACACCAGCGGCATCGACAGCGACGGTGCGTTCAAGGGTTACGGCAGTTTCCGCATCACCCGCACTCACGAGCAGGTGTACGGCTCGATCGTGCAGGATGTCGCTGTCGCCAAATTCGCGGGCAAGACCATCGAGTTATCGGCGATGATGAAATCGGAAAATGTCGGCCCGCGAGGTTGGAAGCTGTTCGTCAACGCGCCGGGCAAACAGGTGTATTCGCAGGGACTCACCGGCACGATCGCGTGGAAGCGCGAAGCGGTCAAGCTCGAACTGCCCGCGAACGCCCGTACCATCACCATCGGTGCCAGTCTGCTCGACGGCGGCACCGGTTGGCTGGACGAGGTGGAGTTGCGCGTCCTGGACTAAGAGCGATCAGGCCAGCGGCAGCCGGATTTCCACTTCCAGCCCGCCGCCTTCGGCATTGGCAGCATGGATGCGGCCACCTTGGCGTTCGACCGCGCGTTTGGCAATGGCCAGACCGAGTCCGCTGCCACCGCTTTTGCGCTGGCGCGCGGCATCGGTGCGGAAGTAGGGTTCGAAAATGTGCGCGCAATCGCCTGTCGCCACGCCCGGCCCGCTGTCGCGCACGCGCAGCCGCGCCTGACCCTCGACGCGGTCCAGGCGCAGGTCGATCGTGGTATCTGGCGCGGTGTAATTCACGGCATTGCGCACCACGTTTTCGATGGCGCTCGTCAGCAGATCGGCTTCGGCGTGCACGACAAGCGGCGCCGTTTGCGCGATATGCAGCTTGCACGGCCGCGCCTGCGCCTCGAACGCGGCGTCGGCAGCGATATCGGCGACGAGCTCGTCGAGTGCGACATTTTCCACTTTTGTCGGTATCGTCGTTTCCATGCGCGACAACTGGATCGCCTGCGCGATCATTTCCTCGAGTCGTAACGCCTCGCGCTCAATGCGATCCAGTTGTGATTCCGCATCGGCGCCGGTTTGCGTACGTGCCAGCTCCAGCGCCACGCGCAGGCGCGACAGCGGCGAACGCATCTCGTGTGAAACGTCGCGGATCAATCGGCGCTGGCCTTCGACCAGTTCCTTCAGGCGCGCGGCCATCTGGTCGAATTCGCTGGCCAGCGCAAGCATCTCGGTGCTGCGTCCGAAGCGCAGATTGCCCACGCGCGCAGACAGGTCGCCGCGCGCGACGCGGCGTGCGCTGGCGCGGATGCGCGCCAAGGGCGCGGACACATACGAGGCCAGCAGGGCACTGACCAAGGCGCTGATCAGCATGGCGATGCCGATGTTGGACCAGAACGCGGATGGCCGCCGGTAGATCAGGCGAGTCAGGAACGAGCCGCCGAATACCGCCACGGCGCGATAGTCTCCGGTGGCGTCGCGCGCATGCAGAACGCGCATGCGCACGCGCTCGGGCGCGGCCGATCCCGGCGCGGCTGCGAGCGCCGCTTGTGCCTGTTCCGGCAGTGTGCGGCCGAGCAGTTCGTGGCCCTGCGCATCGACCACGTACAGCGCGCCCGGTCCATATCCGGCAGAGCTGGCCAGCCATTGGCGCAGCCCATCCACGCCGTGATGGTGCAGCTCAATCGTGGTGCGCACGAGTTGATCGTCCATCGCCGCCTGCAAGCGGGTGATGCCCAGGCCGGGAATCTTGGCGGTTTCAAAATGGCTGGTCGTGGTCCAGGCCAGCGTAACGATGACGGACACGCTAACCAACCACAATGCCGCGAAAATGCGCCAGAACAAACGCCGCATGTCAGTCCTCGACGACCCGGAACAAGTAACCGCCGCGATGGATGGTATCGATCAGCGATTTGCCATCCGCAGCGAGTCCGAGCTTGCGGCGCAATTTGGAAATGTGGACATCTATACTCCGATCGAACGGGCCGAGCGGATGGCCGAGCACGTCCTGCGACAGGGTTTCCTTGCTGACCATGCGGCCGGCTTCACGCATGAGCGCGGCGAGGACATTGAACTCGGTGCCGGTCAGCGCCAGCGACTCGCCGCGCAAGGTCGCGCTGCGCGAAGCCGCGCGCAGGGCGACCGGACCCGCGTTTAGGTCGGTCAGGCGGGTGGCGTCGGATTCGCCGCGGGTGCGGCGCAGGATGGCGCGCAGACGCGCCGCGATTTCGCGCGGATTGCAGGGCTTGGGAACATAGTCGTCGGCACCGAGTTCCAGGCCGAGGATGCGGTCGATGTCTTCGCCGAGCGCGGTGAGCATGAGTACCGGCAGATGTGAGTCGCGGCGCAGTTCGCGCAGCAGTTCCAGCCCGGATCGCTGCGGCAGCATCACATCGAGAATCAGGGCGTCGTAGCCGCCGGCGCCGGCACGTTGCAGCGCCGTGTCGCCGTCGTGGACAAGATCGACGGCGAAACCTTCACGCACGAGAAAATCGCTGAGCAGTTGGCACAGCTCTTCGTCGTCGTCGGCGAGCAGGATGCGGGCGTCGTTCATGGCGCGGATCGTGGCACAGCAAGGCCGCAGCATACGGCGACTGGGTGTCGGTGTCGCGTTCTTTGCATTCGCTTACTTTTACTTACCGCGATTTTCGTGGGCCCGCTGAAATCCGCGATTACGCGGGCACTACGATGCAGCAGTCTCATTCAAGGACAAGCTCATGCGCGCGCACTTCTGGATTTTCGCTTGTGTCGTGCTGCTGCCATTATCGGCGTTTGCCGATACGCCGGCAGATTTCAGCGGTGAATGGGTGGTGAGCGGCGGCGATCAGCCCAAGACCGACAGCACGTCTGCCGCCGACTCGAAACCCCGCGGCGGATCGTCGGGCATGGGTGGTCATGGCGGCGGACACGGTGGCATGGGCGGCGGCGGTATGGGCGGCGGCATGAGCGGTGGTCATCGTGGCCGGCACACGCAGGCTGCAGACAGTGGCGCTGCCGGCGCGAACGTCGCGGCGTCGTCCGTGGATCCGCGGCTCGATGCGCAGGCGCTGATCATTCGCCAGTCCGACGTGGTGTTCGACATCGCCGCCGACGGTCGACGCATGGCTTATCGCTTCGACAATCGTAACAACTACGGTGCGACCTACGGCGGTACGGTGGCGCTGTCCTGGGCAACTCCGGAATTGGTGATCGAGGCGCATCCCGATACCGGCGGCAGCATCGAAGAACATTACTCTCTGTCGCCCGATGGCAAGAAACTGACGCTGCGCATTCGCCAGCAGCACGATAACGCGGATGACGCGCACGAAACCACGCGCGTATTCGTGCGCAATGCCGACG
>JANWJJ010000151.1 GCA_025451955.1 Rudaea sp.
AAAAGGGGTCGGTTGACCCCTTTTTCTAATGCATCGCGGATCGGGGAGTCGGCGCCGCGACCGCGATTTCGCGCAACGCTTGCTCGAACGCTTCCGGCGGCTGTCCGCCGGAAATCAGGTACTGCCCGTTGACGATAGTCGCCGGCACGGAATGGATGCCGGCCTGCTGGAAGTGGCGTTCCTGCGTGCGCACCTCGTCGGCATACGCACCGCTTTCCAGCACGCGTCGCGCTGCGTCGGCATCCAGCCCGGTTTCGCGCGCGACGCGCACGAGTACTTCGCGATCGGCCACGTTCTCGCCGTCGCTGAAATAGGCGCGCAGCAACGCGCGTTTCAGTGCCAGAGCAAGGTCGCGATTTTCCAGTTCGGCCCAGTGCAACAGCCGGTGCGCATCGAACGTGTTGTAGATGCGGCTGCCCTTGCGCATGTTGAAGGCGAATCCCAGCGCGGCGGCGCGTTCGCGGATTGCGGCGCGATTGGCTTCGAGCTGTTCCTCGCCCATGCCGTATTTGAGCATCAGGTGTTCGTTGGCGTCCTCGCCCTCGAACGGCAAATTCGGATTCAACTCGAAAGGTTGCAGGTGAATTTCAGCGCTCACGGTTCCATCCAGCCGCGAGAGCGCCTGCTGCAAGCTCGCCAGGCCGATGGCGCACCACGGGCAGGCCACGTCGGAGACAAAATCGATGCGAAGCGGGGTAGGGGTAGTCATGGAAGTTTTGCCATCCGGGAAGTCTCGAATGTGGGGACGGCGGCGGCCAAGTCAATCCGGGGCTGTGAACAAGGAGCCAGGGAGCGGAGTAGACTCTGCGGGACGCCCGCCCTCCAGAGCCCGGCCCGAGCGAATGCCAAGCCAGCAGGATGCCGCCAAGCCAGCCATCGACCTGGCCACGATTCCCGAAGAAGAACTGCTCGGCCTGCGTCTGTCGGAGCTGCCGCTGCGCATCGAAGGCACGTGGCTGGAAGCGTGCATCGCGCAGCTTTACGAGGAATTGAAAGCGCGCAATATTCCTTTTGCGCCGCGCTGTTATCTCGCCGACGAATGGCTGACGCCGGAGAACGAACCGGTGATCGGCGTTCCGTTTTACCTGGCGCATCCGCGTCTGATCAAGCTGCAGACGAAGATGCTGCTCGAAGCCGAGGGCGACAATCCCGAGTGGTGCATGAAACTGCTGCGCCACGAGTGCGGCCACGCGCTCACTTACGCCTACGACCTCAACCGCAAGCGCAGTTGGCAGCGTGTGTTCGGGCATCCGTCCGCGCCGTACGAGGAAACCTATCGTTTCCGCCCGTACAGCAAGAGCTTCGTGCGGCATCTGGATTACTACTACGCGCAGTATCACCCAGACGAGGATTTCGTCGAGACCTTCGCGGTGTGGCTGACGCCCGGCCTGGACTGGCGCAGCAAGTACAAGGGCTGGAAGGCGCTCGACAAACTCTTGTTCGTCGACAAGCTGATGGCAGGCATCGCCGGCAAGCCGCCGCTGCGCGCATCGGGCCGGCAGTTGTGGAAGGCCGCGACGATCCGCAGCACGCTCAAGCACTACTACCAGAAACGACGTGCGGTGGAAGCCGAGGATTTTCCGGAATTCCACGACGCCAATCTGCTGCGCATGTTCGGCGCGGCGAAACCCGAGGGCGAGACGCGGCAGCCGGTCGCCAAGCTATTGCAAGCGCACCGCAAGGCGCTGTTGACCACGGTGGCGAACTGGACCGGCGAGCGCCGCTTCATGGTCAATGAGGTCTACAACGCGGTACTCGCGCGCAGCCGTGCGCTGCACCTGGTCAACGACGAGAGCGAAGCGTTGGCGATGGCCAAGCTTGCGACGTATCTGACGACATTGATGATGAATTACCGTTACACGACACGATTGCGTGGAGAACTCTAGCCATGTCCACTCGCGTGCTGATGGTGTTCGACCTGCCGTACGCGGTGAAGGCCGACTACGACTTCGCGAAAGAATTCGCCGACCCCGACGGTAGCTACACCGAGAACGACGTCTGGAAGGCGCTGCTCGAATGCGGCTACGAGGTGCATCGCCTGAGTCTGTTCGACGACGTGCGGCCGCTGCTCGATGCGGTGCGCGACATCAAGCCGGATGTGATCTTCAATCTGTGCGAAACCTTCCGCAACGCACCGCATTGGGACAAGAACATCGTCGCGACAATGGAGTTGCTCGGCGTGCCGTGCACGGGTGCGAGTTCGAATGCGTTGTTCCTGTGCAACGACAAGGGACTGTGCAAGAAAATCCTGCGCTTTCATCGCGTGCGCACGCCGCGCTTCCACGCTTACTATCGCGGCCACAAGGTCTGGCTGCCGAAGACGCTGAAGCTGCCGTGCATCGTCAAGCCGCTGACCGAGGAAGCCTCACGCGGGATTTCGCAGGCCTCGATTGTCGATGATGAAACGGCGTTTCTTGCGCGCATCGCGATGATTCACGAGCGCATGAACCTGGATGCCATCGCCGAGGAATACATCGATGGCCGCGAGATGTACGTCAGCATCATTGGCGATCGCGCCATGCGCGTGCTGCCCGCGCGCGAGATGACGTTCGGCCAGATGGACGAGGACGAGCCACGCATCGCCACCTACAAAGCCAAGTGGGACGACGCCTACCGCAAGCGCTGGGGCATCAAGAACCATTTCGCCAAGGCGCTGGAACCGGAACTGCAAAGTCAGATCGACGACGTGTGCAAGCGCGCCTACCGTGCGCTAAACATCCGCAGCTATGCGCGCTTCGACCTGCGCGTGACCGCCGCCGGCAATGTCTACGTGATCGAGCCCAACGCCAATCCCTGCATCGCGAAAGACGACGAACTCGCGCAGTCCGCGATCAAGGCTGGCATCGACTACCCGGGCCTGATCCGCAAGGTGGTCAATCAGGCCATGCGGCGGGAAAATTGATTGTGCGCGCGGCGAACTCGGGCCGTGCGTCAATCGAATCCGTTCCGGAAAATCACGTCGATCGAATCGTCAAAGGTTGGCGATGGAGAGCTGACGTTACCAGCGAGATCCGTCTGGGTCGCCGTAAGCGCGTGCGTGCCGTTGGTAGTGAAACTTGGCGCGCACGACCAGTTTCCGGATGCGAACGGACCGAGTGCGCTGCACACGGTCGTCGCGCCTTCGGAAACCGTGATCAAGCCATCGTTTTCTGCCGCCGTGCCGGTAATGGCCGCGGTCGGGCCTGCGACGCCGCCCGGCCCGGTGATCGTCGGCGCCGGAGGCGCCGTGCGATCGATGACGACGGCGAGCGGCGTCGATGCGGCGCTGGTATAGCCGCCGCTTGTCGCGGTGACGCTTACCGAGTGATTGCCTTCGGCGAGCGCAAAGCCGATGGAGTACGTTCCGCCACTGCATGTTCCTGGCGATCCCAGCGGCTGTGCCGACTCGATCAACTGCATGCTGTCGCCGTCGGTGCAACTGCCGGTGAACGCGGGTATGGCGACATTGGTGATGGCATCGGTTGCGGACAATCCGCTATCCGAACTGGCGGCGAGCGCAGGCGCGGCGGGTGTCGGCGGCAGTACGCTCCACGCGTAGGTAGCCGGCGCCGTGCTGATGTTGCCGGCCGGGTCCATCGCCATCACCGCAAACGTGTGCGGGCCGATGCCGACGCTCGGCATTTGCGGACTCGTGCAGGCGACGTAGGTCGCGCCGTCGAGCGAACATGTAAATGCGCTGCCGGCATGGTTCGAGGAGAACGCAAAACTCGGACTCGTATTCGTGTCCGGATTCGGCGGCGTGGACACGAAACCAGGCACTGGGGGCGTGGTTTCGATGACGATCGCGAGCGGCGCGGACTTGAGCGACGTGACCGTGCCATTGTTCGCAGTCGCCGTGACCGCATGCGCGCCATCAGCAATCGGCGAACTGACGGTAATTGCATAGCTGCCGGAACTGCAAGCGGAAGTAGGCGCCACGTTGACGGCGTCGATCTGCAGTTGGATTGTCGTACCAACCACGCAACTTCCGGTGAACCCCGGCGTTGTCACGTTGGTAATGCCGTCGGAGTTGGAGATGCCGCTGTCGCTGGCTGGATTCATCGCTGGCGAACCCGGTGGCGTGACAGTTGGACTTTCCAGCGCACCCTTGTCGCAGCCCGCGCCGACGACGCGCGGAAATCCGGTGCCGCGCTGATCGAAGGCTTGCGAATTCCCGAGCGCATCGTTACAGCCGGATGGATTCGCACTATCAATCGCCGGGCTGCCGGTCAGCAACGCATGCGTCGGCGTAAGGCCGCCGTTGTAGGCCAGCGCAGTCGACACCAGCGGATCGACGCCGGTGACGTCGCCAGTGCCAGTGATGGGACAGTTGTTCGGGAATTGCACGAGGTTGTAGCTCGAAGAAATAGCCGGCGAGTCGTAGCCGACGGCGCAATCCGGCGGGTCACCAGAATTGGCCACGGTGTTGTAGGCGACGATGCTGTTGGTAATGCTGTTCGCCGGGTTGTACGAGGCGCCGTTGAACATGATGCCTCCGCCAATCCGCGTCGCGAACTGGTTGTTACCCGCGCTGTTGAACACCACCGTGCTGCTGGACATGTTCAGCGAGCCATTCGATTGCGAATAAACGCCACCGCCGCCGTAGCCGGCATGATTGCCGCTGATCGTACTGTTGCTGATATCGATATCGCCCTGCGCGTAAATGGCGCCACCAAAGCCTCCGCCACCACTGCTGGGTACGGAATTCCCCGAGAATGTGGAGCCGTCGATGACCAGCGTGTAGCCCGTGGAGTAGGAATATTCCAAGCCGCCACCGCTATAACCGCTGACGCTGTTGTTTCCGATCAGGCTGTTGTGAATGATGCCGGGCGAACTGAGATAAACGCCGCCACCTGATTGGTTTGCATAATTCGAGAGTACGGCAACGCGCTCGATCCCGATGAAGTCGGGCTCCAGCGGATTGGCCACGAGCAAGCCACCGCCACCGTGCTCGCTCCCGCCCGGGCCCGAGGTTGCGGCATTGCCGTTGCGCAGGGTCAAATCGCCGATTGAGAAACCCATCGAACCGTAGCCGATGGAATCGAGTTGCAGCACGCGGTCGATGTGGTTGGCATCGATGATGGTCTGCGTCATGCCGGCGCCGTAAATGCCCATGCCGAATTGAGCATCGAGATCGCCGGTCGCGTTGTTTCCCTCGTCAGTGCCGGGAATCGATAGAATGTAGGTGCCGGCCGGGATGATGACTGCCCCGGGATTTGCATTGCTGGCGCTGATCGCGTCGCGCAGCGAACACGTCGCGCCGCAACTGCCGTCGTTCGTATCGGCGGTAGTGTTGACGAGGTACTGCGTCGAGGCGAAGACGCTGAAATTCAGCACGTTGCCATTCGACACCGCGGCGATCGATCCCACTTCGATGGAGTAGGTCGTGTTCGGTGCGAGTCGCAAGCCAGAAATTTGAGCATTGGCCGACGGGTTGCGGTAACCGCCGCAGGCGCCGCCAACGATGTGGAAGTTGCCGGGCGATCCTGTGTAGACGGAAATTATTCCGGGGACTAGACCGGAGTTCGCGGCAAGCGCGAGCGTCAGATACTCGGTGCTTGCGCCCGTGGTGTAGCTGTACCACAGGGTGTGCAACTCGCTGCTCATGAATGGAACGCAGGGCGCGACTGGATCCGTCGCCTCGAGCGTGGCCCGGAACATGTTCGATTCGCTGGTATTGAACGGCAGCGTCGAGATTGCCTTTCGGTTCACCCAATTGTCGTTGGTTGGTGCAGTCTGGGCCTCGGCAGCTATCTGGATGGCGAGCACGCCAAGTAGGATCAGGCAGAACGAACGCAAGCAAGACATGTCAAGCCCCTGAGTGCATGGAATCGTTTTCCGCGGGCCAATCGTACATCAGATCGCCCACATGTCGTGCAGGCGAACTGACACGTCCTGTTCGAGCTACTTGTCGGTCGCACTCAGCGACCATCAAGTCGTCATTTTTTCAGCGCCTTCAGCGCCGCGAGCATTTCGCTGACGTGCTCCTTCGGACTCAATTCCGAATACGCTGCGGCAATTTTTCCGGACTGGTCGATCAGGTACGAGGTACGGTTCGACCAATCCGGCTTCATCGTCAGTATCGAATCATATTGCTTGGCTACCGCGGCGCCCTTGTCGGCGGCGACCGCAAACTTGCCGCTGCAATGATCGGTTTCCTTGGAAAAATCGGAAATCTGGTCGATGTTGCCGGCGGTGACGCCGATCACGGTGGCGTTGAGCGCCTTGAACTGATCGATGGCCTCGGAAAACAGATGCGCTTCGACATTGCAGCCCGAGGTGTGCGGAGCGGGGAAGAAATAGACCACGACCGGGCCTT
>JANWJJ010000152.1 GCA_025451955.1 Rudaea sp.
TGACCTTCAGCTTCAGCGATTGTAACAACGGCAGCGTCAGTTGGATTTCCACCCTGCCCGGCTACGGCAGTGGAACCTTGCCCATCGTCCGGCTCACCCAAATCGCAGGCACCACATGTCCGCAATAAAACCATGATTTCAGTGGCGCGCAGTGTACCTGCGCGCCACGTAGTTTTCGACGAGCTCGACGAAATCATGAGCGATATGTTCGCCGCGCAGGGTTGTCGTCTTGATTCCGTCCTCAAACACCGGTGCCGCTGGTGTCTCGCCAGTGCCGGGTAAGGAAATGCCGATATTGGCGTGTTTGGATTCGCCCGGCCCGTTGACCACGCAACCCATCACCGCCAGGGTGAGATTTTCCACGCCATCGTATTTGACCCGCCACTCCGGCATCTTTGCACGCACATGATCCTGCACCGATTTGGCCAGTTCCTGGAACAACGTGCTGGTGGTGCGACCACAACCCGGGCAGGCTGTGACCAAGGGCGTGAACGCGCGCAATCCAAGGGTCTGCAACAATTCCTGCGCGACGATGACTTCACGCGTGCGCGATTCATTCGGTTCGGGCGTGAGCGAAATGCGGATGGTGTCGCCGATACCTTCTTGCAGCAGCACGGCCAGCGCCGCGCTCGACGCGACGATGCCCTTGCTGCCCATGCCCGCTTCGGTCAGGCCAAGATGCAGGGCATAGTCACAACGCACCGCCAGGTCGCGGTAAACCGCGATCAGTTCTTGCACTCCGGAAACCTTGCAAGACAATAAGATACGATCACGAGTTAATCCCAATTCTTCGGCGCGTGCGGCGGAATCCAGTGCCGAGCGAATCAGCGCTTCGCGGGCGACGCGGGCCGCGTCCCAGGGTTCGCTGCGCGCATGATTCTCGTCCATCAAACCCGCGAGCATGGACTGATCGAGTGAACCCCAGTTCGCGCCAATGCGCACAGGTTTTTCGTATTTCAGCGCAAATTCGATAATCGTGGAAAATTGCACATCGCGTTTCTTGCCGAAACCGACGTTGCCGGGATTGATACGGTACTTGGCCAGCGCCTGCGCGCAAGCCGGCTCGGCGCTGAGCAATTGATGGCCGTTGTAGTGAAAGTCGCCGATCAGAGGAGCGTCCACGCCCATCATGTCCAGACGCTCGCGAATGCGCGGCACCGCCGCGGCGGCTTCTGGGGTATTGACGGTAATTCGCACCAGTTCCGAGCCGGCACGCGCCAGTTCGGCCACCTGTTTCGTGGTCGACGCGACATCGGCAGTATCCGTGTTGGTCATCGACTGCACGACGACGGGCGCGTTTCCGCCAACGACAATGCCACCGATGCGCACGCCGATGGATGCGCGCCGCGGCAAAGGGCTTGCGATGGGAGAACACGAATTCATTGCCGATCCATAATCCGCTTCAATCCGTCAGTTCACCCGGGAAGACCGGCGGCGTCAAGAGCGGCGACGACGAATTTCGCGTGATCAATGCTGCTGAAGTGCCGGATTGCCGAGCGGCGGCGGCAAATCGTCGTTGGCAGCATGCGCTACACTGCCACCTATGCCAGCGGAGGCGTCGGCAGCCAGAACCAGATGCAGATAGCCGGCACCACGATCGCTTACCTGCGGATCCTTGTGAATCTCGACCGTCGTCTCAACTGGCCAGCCGAATGGATCGCCGGGTCGAGTCAACTCGATTTCGGCGGATTCGCGATCGAACATTTGCGGCGCAATAATCGACGTTGCCATCGCCGCCGCCGTGCCGTCCAGGGTTTCCAGCAACACTCCCCGCATGGCGGCACGCGGCACGCCTTCGGGATCGAAGCTGCGCAACGCCACTGGCACGGCGCGCCGCGCGAGTAACTCGACACCGGCATCCATGGCGCCGGAAGGCTCGATGCGCAACCAGCGAACTGCGCCGATCATCCAGTCCTGCGCTTCGCCGGCGTCCGCTACCGGCGCAAGGCCGAGCAATTCGCCGACCTTCAGGCGCATGCCATCGATCTTTTCCCACACCAGCCGATAACCGCCCAGGCTCTGGTCGACGACCTTCGCGGATATTTGCTTGACTCGCGGAGGCGCACCTGCGGGACCGGCCGCCCACGATGCCACGCGATCACTCTCATGCAGACTGATGGCAAGGCCACGGGTCTTGCGCAGAAACGTGTCGAAATCAATGCCTCCGGCCAACGCAAAATGCAGATCGTGCATGCCGATCACGGTATCGAGATGGTGGCCGGCGCTCAGGCGTGGCTGGCCGCGTTCGCTGCCACAATCCCAGGTGCGCATGAGGCGTTCTACAAAATCCACATCGGCGTGGACACGCGGGCCGCCGCGAATCTGGAACTGGGCCGCGCGCGTCCCCGGCGGCAACAAGGCCAACTGGCCCTCCAGAAACCGGACCAGGCCACTGATTTCCAAAGCCCAGAGGCCATTGTCCGGCGCCTCGCGTTCCTCCGGAAGATAACCCAGGCTGCGGTCGGTATCAGTACGAATCGCCACCGCGCCGGCCAACGCACGGCCTTCGCGCAAGGTGCAATGCGTGGCCCACACCCGGGTCAAGGCATGAGTCTCGATGTTTTCGCGCTGGGTAAACCGGTAAGGATTGCTCAAGGCAAACAGCAGCGCCTGGGTATAGGCCAGGCGCGCGCTGATCTGCGTATTTCCGTAGAGCGGATCCTGTGTCAGCTTGTCGTCGGCCTTTACGCTGACGGCAAAAACGAACAGATCATGCAGGTTCTGCCAGGCACCGGCAGGCGGGGTTCGATAGCGCAGATACGCCTGATAGAGATAACCGCCGCGATGCTGGATCGACCGGGTCAGTGCCAGGGCCACGGCCTTGCCGCGCATGAATGGCACCGCGCCGGCTGGCGCGCACAAATCGTGGGCAACCGCGCAATACCCCAGCGCCAGTTCGTGTTCGAACTCCTGGGCCAATTGTCCGAGTTGCTGCTTCTGCGGCGGCAACGGAAAACTGTCTCCCAGAACCTGCTTGCCGAGCGTGGATACGATCTGATCGATCGGCGATCGCAGTAGTTCCAGCGCGTCGAGTCTCTGCAAAGGATCGACGCGCAACTGATTCATTTCGCGCAAGGCGCTAATCAGCAAACGCGCCGTCGCTCCGGGGTTTGCCAGTGGCAACTGCGCAATCCAGGCCTGCACGGACTTGGCATCCGTGGCAAACGAGTTCCGCGCCGGAGTGACGCGCTCTGGCATGTCATGCACCAGGCGCTGGAACAACGCGCTCATTTCCTACCCCTGCTCGCTCTTGCGAGCATCAGTATACTCTTTCTGACACTCCACGATCTTCAGTCGCGCAAGGCGCGCACTGCGAGTCGGCGCAACAAACGCTCTTGCAATCCGCGTGGCCGATCCAGACCCAACCTCATCAGTAAGGGCTGAATACCCGGACTGGCGGCGTTTTGCCACAGGGAAGAAAGCAAGAATGCGGCCAGCTTCCACTTGCTCACCGAGACGTTCTGCAAACGCTGCAATGCCGGCAGCAAACGCTGTTCGTCGGCAGTGAAATCGGTGCCAAAGGGAAATACTGGAAACAGTCCGCGCGCGCGCCACGGCGCCAGTGCCTGCGCGAGCCGTTCCGGCGTATTTTCGCGCCGGCGTGCAGAAATCGCGAACTCTCGATGCAGCTTGCCATTGGCCTTGGCGCGCGCGACCAGATCGTCCTGAAAACGCGCATCCGTAATCGCCAGCATGGCGATGACGCAGTCTTCGTCGGATTTGCCGCGCAAATCGGCGCTGCCGTATTCGGTCACGTAGATGTCGCGCAAATGCCGCGGAATGGTTTCGTGACCGTAATTCCACAGGATGTTTGAGTTCAGCTTGCCGCCGCTGGCGCGCGTACTGCGCAACAGCAACACCGAACGCCCGCTGGCAAGCTCGTGCGCCATTGCGACGAAGTTGTACTGACCGCCGACGCCGCTGACCACTTGCCCGGTATCGAGCGCGTCGGAAACGGCCGCACCGAGCACGGTAGCCATCATGCAGGTGTTGAAGAAACGCGCATCGCGGCGTTGCAGCGCGTCGAGCGTTTCGCGACCGCCATAAAGCTGGTTGATGTCCGAAACCCGCGTCATCGACAAGCCTTCAAAATCCTCGCCCTCCAGCCCGCGCAGCCACGCGTAAAAATCTTTCGACCCGAGATAAAACGCGCCACGCAGATACCGGCCGTCGCGGCGATGGGATACGTCGACCTCGCGGCCATCGGCCAATGCCTGTTCAATCGCCATGTCGTCGTAGACGCGGCGCTTGAGGATTCCGGCGCGCGCCAGATGCATGAATCCATCCATGACCATTTCACTGGCACCATAGAGACCACGAGCAAATGGGTCGACACCGCCGATGCGCGCAATCAAACCGGCGCTGTCGTTGCCGAGCGCCGTGAGCGCGGCGCGATAGTCGACATTGTTCTGCTGCCGCAGCCGCAGCGCGTAGACCAAGGCATCGGACAACACGCCGATGCCGATTTGCAAGGTGCCGCCGTCGCGCACCAGGGCACTGGCGTGCAGGCCGAGCGCGTATTCGGCGACGTCTACCGGTTCGCGCGGCAGGGCAAAGAGCGTGTGCCGGTTTGCCGGATCGTCCAGAATGATATCGAAGGTACCGGCGCCGACTTCTGCCTCGTTGCCAATGAACGGCAGATCCGGATGCACGACGCCCACCACCAGCGGACGCGGCACACCGGCCGCCGCCATGCGATCGAGCAGGTCGAGCGAAACATCCGGATTGCTGGCGAGGCTGTAGCGCACGCCGCCGTTTTCCTCGCGCGCCGCGATCATCTGCACGACGACATTGATGCCGACGCCAACCAGATCTCGCGCGACGTGGGTGTAATTCAAGCTCGCGTAATCACGCTGCGACTGCGCCACGCCAAGCATCGCACCGGATTGCAGATAGAACTCGCAAATGCGCACGTTGGCTGGCAACGCATTCGCGTGCTGCGCCGCAACCCAGGCAAGATCGGGATAATCCGCGCCGAAGTGACGCGCGAGAAATGGACCGAGAAAACGACGCTCCAGTTCGCTCTTCGCTTTCGGCCGCGCCAGTGACAGCGCGGTATAGATCGTCAGCTTCAGCGCCGGATCGCGCTCGGCACGCTGATAAATCGCATTGAGCAAGACGTTCGGTTTGCCCAGTCCCAACGGAGTGGCGAGACGCAAACCATCGTGCGCATGCGCAAGAATTCGTTCAACACAGGTTTCGATATCCGGGACTGGCGCAGTCATCGCGAGGCTCCAATGCGGTCTTGCCATCATCGCAGATCATGCGCACGGCGGACATCGTGCAGGGAAAGTTGCACATCCGCTGCGTGGCTTGGGTATCATCTGGCAAGTGGGAGGAGCGGCACATGTCGGAGCGCTTCAAGATAGCGATCGTCGGTTCTGGGCCGGGCGGGCTTTCCGCCGCGGCGCGTGCGGCTGAGCGTGGCGAGTCGCATGTGCTGTTTGAAGCCGAAGAACATCTGTCGAACACGATCTATCGTTACCAGAAGGGCAAGTTCGTCATGGACGAGCCCGGCATCCTGCCGCTGCGCTCGCCGGTGCCGTTCAAGGCCGGCAGCCGCGAATCGATTCTCGATGGCTGGGACGAAGCGGCCAAGCGGGTAAAGATCAACGTGCGCTACAAGCACGAAGTCAGCGCGATCAAACCGGCCGGTAACGGCTTCGAGATCAAGTGCACGAATGGCCAGATCGTTCAAGCCGATTTTGTCGTTATGGGCATCGGCTTGCAGGGCAATATCCGCAAGCTCGGCTGCCCCGGCGAAGACCTGGCCTTCGTGCAATATCAGCTCGACGATCCAGACGAATACGAGGGCGAGACGATTGCCGTCGTCGGCGCCGGCGACGCCGCGATTGAAAATGCCGTCGCCCTGGCGAAACAGAACAACGTCATCATCATCAATCGCAAGGACGAATTCGGGCGCGCGAAGAAAGGCAATGAGCAGGCGATTCTGAAAGCGATCGAAGACGGCACGATCGAGTGCTACTACGATTCGGCGCCCGAACGCGTCGATGCACTATCGGTCGGACGCAAGAAAGGCCGCATGATTCTCGCCACGAAAAACGGCAAGGCGCAGATTCTGCTCGATCGCGTCATCGCGCGCCTGGGCGCCACCGCGCCGCGCGGCTTCGTCGAGGGCTGTGGCGTGGTGTTTCCGAACAAGGACCCGGCTTCGGTGCCGGCGATCAGTTCGCAATACGAATCCAACGTAAAAGGTTTGTACATCGTCGGTGCACTCGGCGGTTATCCGCTGATCAAGCAGGCGATGAACCAGGGTTACGAAGTCGTCGAATACATTCTCGGTCAGAAAGTCGAACCGGCCGACGCGCCGCTGCTCAAGGCCAAGTTCGAGAAGATGCCAGGCTTTCGCAGCGTCGACGAAGCGCTGGCGCGGGTACAGAAAAATGTGCGCCTGCTCGCCCACATCACACCGTTGCAGTTGCGCGAATTCATGCTCGATTCCGATATCCGCGCACCGAAACCAGGTGAGACGATCTTCAACCGCAACGATTATACAAATACTTTTTTCAGTATCGTCGAAGGCGAGGTGCAAGTCGTCGTCGATGCGGAAAAGAATCAGCGCGTGAGCCTGCGCCGCGGTGAATTCTTCGGCGAGATGAGCCTGATCTCCGGCCGGCGCCGTTCGGCCACGGTGCTGGCCGGCGCCAACTGCGTGCTGATCGAGACGCCGCGGCGCTCGATGAACCGGCTGATCAATTCGGTCGAAGCAGTCAAGCGCGAGATCGACGAAGTGTTCATTCTGCGCGCGATCCAGTCGCGTTTCGCACCCGAGGCCAGCGCCGAGCAATTGGCCGAAGTCGTCGCCGCGTCCAGACTCGAACGTTTCAAAGCCGGCGACGTGCTGTTCAACGAAGGCGAAGTCGGCGACAGCCTGCATCTGGTGCGCGTCGGTTCGCTCACGATCTCGCGCAGCATCGGCGGCAAGGACGTGGTGTTGAGCTACGTGCCCGCCGGCAACTACGTCGGCGAGATGGCGCTGATGGGCGAATCGCGACGCTCGGCCACGGCGCGCGCGGCGATCGCCACCGAAACTGTGCGTCTGGACGGCGACAGCTTCAAGAAACTGGTCAACCGCATCCCGGTGTTGCGCCTGCGCCTGCAATCCGAATACCGCCAGCGCACCGCGGCGAATCTGGCGATGCAGGCGATGCCAAGTGGCGGCGACATCATTTCATTCCTGCTCGCCCAGGGCGCTGGTGAAGCGACCGATATTTTATTGATCGACGAATCGCTGTGTGTGCGCTGCGACAATTGCGAGAAAGCCTGCGCCGAAACCCATGGCGGTAATTCGCGCCTGAACCGCGAAGCCGGGCCGACCTTCGCCCAGGTTCACGTGCCGACCTCGTGTCGCCACTGCGAGCATCCGCATTGCATGAAGGACTGCCCGCCCGACGCGATTCATCGCGCGCCCAACGGCGAGGTTTTTATCGCCGACAACTGCATCGGCTGCGGCAACTGCGTGCGCAACTGCCCCTACGGCGTAATCCACATGGCGACCAAGGCGCCGAAGAAACCCGGTCTGATCCAATGGCTGATGTTTGGCCGCGGCAGCGGACCGGGCGAAGCGCCGCACGATCCGCACGACAAGCATGTCGGCCAGCTCAAGCAAGCGGTCAAGTGCGATATGTGTAAAGGTATACAAGGCGGTCCAGCCTGTGTGCGCTCCTGCCCGACCGGTGCGGCCATCCGCATCTCGCCGGAAGAATTTCCGGCCTATGCGCAATCCAGACGCTGACGGCTAGTCATGCACGATTCCATCCTCACCTACGCGCGCTCACGCTACCTGTGGATTGCCATCGCTCTGTCCGCGGCATCGCTGATCGCGTATTTCCTGCACGACCCCGGCGGCCCACCCAACGGCGGCACCTGGCTCGGCTATACGCTGGGCACGATCGGTGCCCTGCTGATCGTGTGGCTGATGTTCTTCGGCATCCGCAAGCGCCACTATCTCAACGGCGCCGGCACCCTGCGTGGCTGGCTTTCCGCGCATATCTATCTGGGAACGGCGCTGATCCTGATCGTCTTGCTGCACGCCGGCTTTCAACTCGGCTGGAACATCCACACGCTCGCCTTCGTGTTGATGTTGATCGTGATTTTTTCGGGCTTTTTCGGCGTCTACGTCTATCTGCGTTATCCAACGCTGATGACCCGCAACCGCGAAAGCGCGACCCGCGAGGCCATGCTCGAAGAAGTCAACGAGATCGATCAGAACGCCCTGGCGCTGGCCGACGGCATTGATCCGAAAATCCATTCCGTCGTGCTGCGCTCGATCCAGAACACCCGGCTTGGCGGCGGCGTGTGGACACAACTGCGCGCCCGCGACGGCTCCGATCTCGCCCTGGACTCGCTGCACAAGGCCATCGCCGCACGCGAGAATCGTCAGGAGATGAAAACCACGGAAATGCCGACCATGTTCGCGATGGTCGATTTCCTTGCCGGCCGCGCCACCGACAAACAGGGCGAGGCGATGCGCAAACTCATCGACCTGATCTCGCGCAAGAAAGGTCTCGCGACCAAGGTTGCGCGTGACATGCAATATCAGGCGATGATGGAGATATGGCTGTACATCCACGTGCCGTTGTCGTTCGCGCTGCTGGCAGCGCTGATTGCGCATATTGTGTCGTCGTTCTTCTACTGGTGATCGCGATGAATTCGATTACCTTCCACAACACACAAAGCAGAGCTTCCACTTGGCCTGAAACGGGGCCGTTAACTTTCTTTAGCCAGAGCTTCCACTCCTCCTGCGGAGGAGCGGGTAACTTCTTTCTTTGCTCGTGCAAAGAAAAAAGTCACCAAGAAAGAAAGCACGGGGCGTGGCGCCCCAGGTTTGACGCAAGGAGTGCGGATGGGCTGCGCAGACCCCAATTACGTGTTCGTCGAGGCAGATCTACTGCCGTTCACTGCTCGCTTATTGCTTCTCGCTATCGTCGGTATTACTTGACGACAGCGCGTATTCCCGCCCCGACCTCGTGGACTGGAACCGTTCGCGACTTTGCAGATTTGCAAAACGTAAAACCTGGGGAACAGACCAACGTGCTTTCTTTTTTGGTGACTTCTTTCTTTACACGAGTAAAGAAAAAAGTTACCCGCTCGCCGCAGGCGAGTGGAAGCTCCGCTTGTGAAGCAAGCAAAAGGCGCTGGATTCCGGCTTTCGCCGGAATGACGAGCACGCCCACTTCCACGCCCGGTGGAATGATGAGCGTAAGCGGGGGCCCGCCATGCGCTGGCTGATCCGCCGCGTCCTCAAAAAAGGCAAAGGCTCCGTCAGTTACGAGGAAGACGTCCACTACGGCGACGTGCTCAGCATCGGCCGCGCTGCCGATCAGGCGATCTTCCTGCCCGACCTGCGCGCGGCGCTCAATCACGCGCGCGTGACTCTGCTGTCGAACGGGCAATACAAGATCGAATCGCTGATTCTCGCTGGCATCCGTGTCAACGGCGAAATCATTTACGTCACCACCGCCGGCGCGGGCGCGATCGTGGAGATCGGCAACACACGTCTGACCCTGTTGCCCCCACCGCAGGATTTCGACGGCAGTGTGGAAGTCGGCACGCTCGACAAGACCGAGCAGATCGCGGAAATGGAAAAACGCGCGAAGCCGACGCGGCTGGCCCAGACGGGTCTGAGCAAGCGCCGGCCGGCCTGGATCCTGTTCATGGCGATTTTGTTGTTCGGCCTCGCCCTGCCGATGATCGGCCACTTTGTTCCCGGTTTCGGCGAGTTGCTCAAGCACACGCCGCTGCCGAGCACGCAAAGCTGGAGTCCCGGCACGCTCGATGCCGCACATCAGTTTTTCGGCGCCGACTGCACGAAGTGCCATCAGCATGCATTTCTGACCGTGCGTGACAATGCCTGTCTTGCCTGCCACGCCAACACCGCAGCGCACGCCGATCCGGCAAAGTATAATCTTCCACAATTGGGCAACGCGCAGTGCCGCTCCTGCCATCAGGATCACCAGGGCCTGCGCGGCCTGATCCGCACCGATCAGCGCCTGTGTTCGGATTGCCATGCCAACTTGAAGGCGCGTACCCAGGGCGTCAGCACTTTTGCCAACGTCAGCGATTTCGGCACGAATCATCCCGAGTTCAAGCTCGACCTGCCGGATTGGGACGCCAACGGCAAATTCGCGCCGCATCGCGTGACTTTCGCCGCCGACTTGAAGGAAAACTCCGGCCTCAAGTTCAACCACAAAAAGCATCTGAATCCCGATGGATTGAACACACCCGACGGCCACCGTGTACTCGAATGCGTCAGTTGCCATCGGCCGGATGCCGGCGGCGCGAAGATGCGCCCGGTCGCCTTCGCCACGATGTGCCACGATTGCCACAAGCTCGGCTTCGATACGCTGGCGCCGAATCGCGAAGCGCCGCACGGCAAGGTCAGCGAGGTGATCTACACCTTGAACGAGTACTACGCGAAGATCGCGCTGGAAGGCGGCTATCAGAATGCGCAGTCGCCGGCGATCGTGCAGGAGCGCCGCCGGCCCGGATCGCCACCGTTGTCGCAGCCGCAACAGCAGGAAGCGCTGGCCTGGGCGCGCGATCGGGCACGCAGCGTGACCGAAAGCCTGTTCACCGGCAAGGCCTGCACCACCTGCCACAAGGTCACGGCGCCGCGCGACGCAGCCGATACCTGGCATATTGCGCCGGTGCGCGTGTCCGGCGTCTGGTATGCGGATGCGAAATTCACCCACGCCAAGCACACCACGGTCAAATGCGAGGATTGCCATGCGGCGCGCAAATCCGAACAATCCAGCGACCTGCTGATTCCCGGTATTGCCAACTGCCGCGCCTGCCATGCCGGCGCCAAGGCCAGGGACAAGGTCGCCACGACCTGCATCGCCTGTCACGGTTATCATCAATCAGCGACGCTGAAGATGGGTAGGTTATGAGCTTCGGCGTGCGCTATGATTGGGGTACAGGGGAATTCACCGGTCCGGCATAAACTGCGGACCGACGCACCGCACTCGGGGAGGAGCAGCGATGGGGAAGGCACCGTTCCGTCTGCCGACATTGGCCGCAGCGTTGATGCTTGCCGCCTGCGGTGGCGGCAGCAATTCAGGTAATCCCGCCGGCACCGCGCCACCGCCGCCGCAGTCCACGCCGGATTCCGGCTGCACCGGTTCCTGCGCCAACGCGCAATCCTTCCTCACCCAAGCCAATGTGCAAACCGTGATCGCACAGGCCGCGGCCGAAGCGCAAGCCGAAGGCAAGCCGGCCGTCATTGCCGTGGTCGACCGCGTCGGCAACGTGCTCGCGGTATACAAAATGAATGGCGCGCCGGACACGATGACGATCACCTCCGGTCGCAATGTCGTCGGCGGGCTCGAAAGCCTGAAGGTGCCGAGCGAACTGGCGGCGATCGCCAAGGCTGTCACCGGCGCGTATCTATCGTCGGAAGGCAACGCCTTCTCTACTCGCACCGCCAGCCAGATCGTGCAGGAACATTTCAATCCCGGCGTGCTTGGCACGCCCGCGGGTCCGTTGTTCGGCGTGCAATTCTCGCAACTGCCATGCTCGGATCTTGCCACTCATTTCAGCACAGGTGTCGGCATCGGCCCGCACAATTCGCCACTCGGACTCGCTGCCGATCCCGGTGGTTTCCCATTGTATATAAGTGGAACTCCGGTCGGCGGCATCGGCGTGGCCGCTGATGGCATTTATGGACTCGATCCGAACGTGATGGACAAGGATCGCAATGTCGATGAATACATCGCCATGGCCGGCACCTGGGGCTTTGGCGCGCCGACCGACCGCCGCGCCGACACGATTACCGCCGGCGGTATCACTTTGCGCTTCACCGACGTCGAATATGCACAGTTGGCGACGACCCCCGCCAACGATCCACCGTATTCGGCGCTGGCCAATGGTGGATTAATGACCGTGCCGGGCTATTTCGGCGGCACCACGATCCTCGACGGTACCGCGTTCGGCCAGCCGGACTCCGGCATTCGTCCCGACACGCAGTTCTATCCCGGCCTCGATGCCTTCGTACTCGACGATGGACACGGCAACAACCGCTATCCGCCGATGGCGGGTACCGATGGCGCGAATGCGCTGACCGCCACTGAAGTGCAGACGATCGAGCAACAGGCGTTGATGATCGCCAATCGCGCGCGCGCGCAGATTCGCAATCCGCTCGGCAGCCAGGCGCGAGTTTCCGTTTCCGTCGTCGATACCAATGGCGTCGCGCTTGCGGTCGCGCGTACCCGCGACGCGCCGATCTTCGGTACCGATGTTTCCTTGCAGAAAGCGCGCACTGCGGCGTTCAATTCCGGCAGCTATGCGGCCGGCGTGTTGCAGTCGCTGGCACCGGCCAATTATTTCGCCGACGACCTGGACTACGCCAACAAGAAGGCGACGTTCACCACGGTCGCGCAAAGCCATCTCGGCGATTACGTCAGTGCCGTGCGCGCATTCCTTGGCCTGCCCGATGCCCTCACCGGCACCTACGCTTTCACCGACCGCGCCGGCGGCAATCTGTCACGGCCGTTCTATCCCGATGGCGCGGACGGCAATCCAAACGGCCCATTCAGCCATCCGCTGACGCAGTGGAGTCCGTTCCAGGAAGGTTTGCAGCTCGACCTGGTCTACAATGCCATCGCGCTGAATCTGGTCGGCTACCTCAGCGCACAGGGATTCGCGATCAGCGCCGACAACGTACCGGCAGCGACCACCAACTGCACCGCCAGCCCACATCTGCCAAACGGTATCCAGGTATTCCCAGGGAGCGTGCCGATCTATCGCGGCAACGTGCTGGTGGGCGGCCTGGGCGTTTCCGGCGATGGCGTCGATCAGGACGACATGGTCAGTTTCCTTGGGCTGTACAACGCCGGCGTTACGCTCGAAGGCAAGATCGCGAATGCGCCGCCATCGATACGCGCTGACAATCTCGCGCCGCAAGGTTCGCATCTGCGCTACGTCGAATGCCCGCAGGCACCGTTCCTCGACAGCAACGAAGCCAATGTCTGCGAGGGGAAATGACATGCGCGACGACTTCCGCTTTCGCCCATGCGCATTGATTGCAACATTTGCCGCATTTGCTGCATTTACCACAAGTTCACGACTTTGCGCGCAGCAGGCCGCCACCACCCTGCCAAGCGTGCTGGAAATGTTGGGCGTGCTGCCGGCACCGACTTACGATCCGGCCAAATCCGAGATTCCGCGGCGGCGTCCAGGACATCCTTACGAACCGTTGCCGCAGTTCACCGAACAGAATCCCAACGGTGTGCCACCGGCCCCGGTCGATCAGGCCGGCGAATTCCTGCCGGTGCCAAATCGTTGGCGGATCATGGAAACCCTGGGGTTCAAGTTTCCGTGGTACGACCCCTACAACCAGAATGTCTACAAGGGCGACAAGCCCATCGACGGCAAGGATCATTTCCTCGTCTTGACCGGCATTTCCGATACCATCATCGAGCCGCGCAGCGTACCGACGCCGATTGGCCTGCAGGGCACCAGTCGGCCGGGCGAACTCGATGTGCTTGGTCGCGTCAATCAGGCGCTGTATACGCAGACTTTCATCGCCAGCGTCGATTACTATCACGGCGATACCACGTTCAAGCCGCCCGAGATCGAATACAAGGCCACGCTGGCGTTCAATTACAACCGCGTTAATACCGAGGAAGCGCGTGCGTTGCAGATCGATCCACGCCTCGGCACGGATCGCGACGACGGCTTCATCGGCGTGCAGGAACTGTGGGTCGACAAGCATCTGCGCGATCTGGATTCACGCTACGACTTCGATTCATTGCGCATAGGCATCCAGCCGTTTTCCACCGACTTCCGCGGCTTTCTGTTCCAGGACTCGGAGCCTGGCATTCGCCTGTTCGGCAATCGCGACGACAATCGCTGGCAATACAACTTTGCCTATTTCCGCAGGCTCGAAAAAGACGTCAATTCAGGCCTGAACGACATTACCAAGTCGCCGCGTCACGACGATATTTTCGTCGCCAATCTGTACCGGCAGGATTTCCCGTGGCTGGGATTTACCTCGCAAGCCACCGTGGTCTATAACCATAACGACGACAGCACCTTTTACGATTCCAACGGTTTCATCCAGCGCCCGGCGGCGATCGGCCTGCAATTGCCGCGCAGTTACGACGTCACTTATCTCGGCTACAACGGCGACGGCCATATCGGCCGCGTGAATCTCACCGCGTCCGCCTACTATGCTATTGGTCATCAGTCGCACGGCATCTTTGTGGAAGAACCCACGCAGATCCGCGCCGGTTTTCTCGCCGCCGAAGCGTCAATGGATTTCAACTGGATTCGTGTGCGCGCATCCGGCGCCTATGCCAGCGGTGACAAGAATGCCTACGACAACCGCTCCACGGGATTCGATGCGATTCTGGAGAATCCCATTTTCGCCGGCGCCGATACCAGTTACTGGATCAGCCAGGGCGTGCCGCTGATCGGCGGCGGCGGCGTGGGCCTGAATCAGCCCAACGGCATGCTGCCGGATTTGCGTTCGTCCAATGCGCAAGGTCAGTCGAATTTCGATAACCCTGGCTTGCGTTTGCTCGGACTTGGTGCGGATTTCGATATCACGCCGACGTCGCGCGTCTCCGGCAATCTCAACGAACTGTGGTTCGACAACACCGCCACGCTCGAAGCGCTACGCCAGCAGGCGAACATCGGCCGCAGCATCGGCACCGATGCCTCGGTCGCGTGGATCTATCGGCCGTTCTTTACCCAGAACGTCGTCGTGCGTTTGTCCGGCGCCGCGCTATTGCCGGGTTCCGGCTTCAAGAGCCTCTACGGCACCGATCATTCGCTGTACTACTCGGTGCTGGCGAACGTGATTCTGACCTTTTGAGAGCGCGGCCATGACGAAAGCGAAATGGGTCAATAGTTTCCGTCATTCCCGCGCAGGCGGGAATCCAGTTCTTGATTCTGTAAAAAGAGAAAAATGGATTCCCGCCTGCGCGGGAATGACGATGCTTATGTTGTTGCTTGTACCATCGTTCCTGCTCGCCAACGATGAAGAACAACCCGTTCAGCGCAGTTACGTCGCAACACCACCTGCACCGGCATTTCAGACCTGGGATGCGGCGCAGGAAAAATCGGCGGGCTGCGTGTCCTGCCACACGAAATCCGATCGCAAGACCATGCACGCCTCCGAAGCCGTGGTGCTCGGCTGTACCGATTGCCATGGCGGCGACGCGAAAGTCTTCGCACCGCCGGGACAAACCTATTCGGCTGACGACCATCACGACAAACGTGACTGGTCGACGGATTACCACGCGTCGATGGACAAGGCGCATGTGCTGCCACGCTATCCCGATCATTGGGAAACCAGCGCGAATCCACAGCGCAGTTACACCTGGTGGATGAAGGAAGCGCCGGAGTTCGTGCGTTTCGTCAATCCCGGCGATCTGCGCGTCGCAACCGAATCCTGCGGCGCCTGCCATCTGCCGATCATCCAGGCGAACCAGAAAAGCCTGATGTCGAATGCGGCCATGTTCTGGGGCGCGGCCGCGTACAACAACGGCATCCTGCCGTACAAGCATTCCGTACTCGGCGAGGCCTACACGCGCGATGGCGTCGGCGCGACGACGGACTCGGGCATCAGCCTCGACGACAACATGAAGGCCCACGGCATCCTGCCGAAGATCTCCCCGATGCCGGCCTGGGAAATCACGCCGCCAGGCGATATTTTCCGTGTGTTCGAACGTGGCGGCCGCAACATCGGCACGACGTTTCCAGAAATCGGTTTGCCGGACGAATCAGGACTTATCCAGCGTTTGGAAGAGCCCGGCCGACCCGATTTGAAACAATCCAATCGCGGTCCCGGTACCGGTTCGCGCGTGGCAATTCCGGTGTTGAACATCGTCAAGACGCGGTTGAACGATCCGTTCCTGTGGATGCTCGGCACCAACGACAATCCCGGCGATTTCCGCTCGTCCGGCTGCTCGGCCTGCCATGTCGTCTATGCCAACGACCGCGACACTTTCCATTCCGCGATCTACGCCAAGTACGGCAACATGGGCATGTCGCAGGAAGCCGATCCGACGATTTCGCACAGTGAATCCGGGCATCCGCTCAAGCACGAATTCACCCGCCAGATCCCCACCAGCCAGTGCATGATCTGCCACATGCACCAGCCGAACATGTTCATCAACACCATGCTCGGCTACACCATGTGGGATTACGAATCCGACGCGCCCTTCATGTGGCCGAAGCAGCAGAAATATCCAACCGCCGAACAGGCGCGCAAGATTCTCGACCGCAATCCCGAGGAAGCGGCCATTCGCGGCAACTGGGGCGACGTGAATTTTCTCAAGGACGACAGCAAGCTCAATCCGCAACTCAAGGACACCCAGTTCGCCGACTACCACGGCCACGGCTGGAATTTCCGCGGCGTCTACGCGCGCGACCGCAAGGGCGACCTGCTCGACAAGAATCGCGCGATTGTCGCCGACAACGATCCAGACAAGTGGCGGAAAGCTGTGCATCTGCAATCGATCCACGTCGACGTCGGCATGCAGTGCGTGGATTGCCACTACGGCCAGGATTCGCATGGCGATGGCTACATCAAGGCCGAAGTCATGGGTGCGGTCGAAATCCAGTGCCAGGATTGTCACGGCACCGTCGACAAATATCCGACCTTGAAAACTTCCGGTCCGGCCGCTTCGAAATATGGCAAGGACCTGCTGCTGATCCGTAATCCCGACGGTAAGAAGCGCTTCGAGTGGATCAACGGCAAATTGATCCAGCGTTCGGCAGTGACGCCGGGACTCGAATGGACCATGACCTTGACCAAGGACGCAGCCGATCCGAAATCGCCGATCTACGACGCCAAGGCCACGCGTGCACACACGATGTCGGTCGATCCGGACACGCAGCGTTGGGGCGCGAATGTGCCGAAGGATCAGCGCGCGCACAGCGAAGACAAGATGCTGTGTTACTCCTGCCACACTTCGTGGACCACGAGTTGTGGCGGCTGCCATCTGCCGATCCAGGCGAACTGGAAAACCGAGCGGCACAAGTACGAAGGCGAATTCACCCGCAACTTCGCCACCTACAATCCGCAGGTTGCGCGCGACGACATGTTCATGCTCGGTGTGCACGGCAGCATCAAGGATCACAAGATCGCGCCTGTGCGTTCGTCATCGGCCCTGATACTTTCGTCCACCAATATCAATCGCGAAAAAATCTACGTTCAGCAGCCACCGATCTCGGCTTCGGGTTATTCGTCGCAAGCCTTCGCGCCGCATTACCCGCACACCGAACGCAAGACCGAAACCAAGCAGTGCGACGATTGCCATCTGGCGAAGGCCAACGACAACAACGCGATCATGACGCAGTTGTTGCTGCTCGGTACCAAGTTCATCGACTTCGTCGGCTGGCATGCCTGGGTCGGTGAAGACGGTGGTGTCGGCGCCGTACAGGTCACTGAGTGGGACGAACCACAGGCGGTGATCGGCAGTTATCTGCACAAGTACGCCTATCCCGACTGGTACAAGCAGCATCAGGATCGCGGCGACAAATTGCAGCACGCGGTCGAGCACAACGCCGGAGCCGCCAATTGCGTGCAGTTGCGCGGCGAATATCTGTATGCCGCCGAAGGCACGAAAGGCATGCGCGTCTACGATGTCGCCAGCGTCGGCAACAAGGGCTTCAGCGAAAAGATGATCACGGCGCCATTCTCGCCGCTCGGTCAGGACACGCACATCGCCAGCAAGAACGCCACCTGCGTGGTGCTCGCGACCACCCAACCGGTCGCACCGAACCGCAACACAGGCGATCTGATGCGTAAGGCCAACGAAGAACAGCCGATGGCGCCGATCTACAAATACGCCTTCATCACCGATGCGGTGGAAGGCCTGATCGCCACCGATATCGAAACCCTGACCGACGGCGATCCACGCAACAATTTCCTCAAACGCCAGCTCACCTGGAACGGGAACGACGTACTCAAGGGTGCGCGGCATCTGGCGATCGCTGGCGACACGTTCTACGTTTCCGCCGACGCTGGTGTGGTCGTGCTCGACATGAGCGATCCGCTCAAGCCACGCTACCTGGCGACGATTCCGATAGCCGATCCGCAGGCCGCACAAATCCAGTTCCGCTATCTATTCGTCACCGCGAAGGATGGCCTGCACGTCGTCGATGTCACCCATCCGGAGCAGCCGCGGATCGTACCGGACGCCTTCGTGCCCTTGCGCGGTGCGCATAAGCTGCACGTCGCGCGCACCTATGCCTACGTCGCCGACGGCGCCGATGGATTGGCCATCATCGATGTGACCAATCCGGAAAAACCCTTCGTGTATCAAATGTTCAATGCGGGTGGAAAGATCAGTGATGCGCGCGATGTCGTGATCGGCACGACCAATGCTTCCCTGTACGCCTATGTCGCCGACGGCAAAAACGGACTCAAGGTGATCCAGTTGACCTCGCCGGAATCGCAACCGAAGTTCTACGGCTTCAGTCCCGATCCGAAACCGCAACTGATTGCCTGGTATCCGACAAAACACGCCGCCCTGTCGTTGTCACGCGGACTTGAGCGCGACCGTGCTGTCGACGAATCCGGCAACCAGATTGCCGTATTCGGCCGCATCGGCGCGCGCCCATTCCATCTCGACGAAATGCAGAAACTGTATCTCGACAAGGATGGAAAGCCTTGGTATGTGAGTGACTACAAGAATGACGCAGATCAAGGCAACGGTGTGAAGGCAGCGCCGGCTGCCGGTGCGATGAAGTGAGCACCGACGATCACCGTGCCCTGATCGAACGCTTCTATCGCGCCTTCCAGCAACGCGATGCCGCAGCGATGGCAGCTTGCTATCACGCCAGCGCAACTTTCCGCGACCCGGTATTTACGCTCGAAGGCGAGCGCATTGGCAAAATGTGGAAAATGCTGTGCTCGCGCGGAGAAGATTTGCGCGTCGAATTCTCCAACGTATCTGCGGACGCCGATCGTGGTAGTGCGGATTGGCAGGCTTGGTACACGTTCAAATCCAGCGGCCGCCCTGTGCACAACATCATTCGCGCAAACTTTCGTTTCGTCGACGGCCTGATCATCGAACATATCGATGATTTCGATTTCTGGCGTTGGTCGCGTCAGGCGCTGGGCGCCGCCGGACTTCTGCTCGGCTGGTCACCCTTCATCCGCGCGAAAGTGCGCAGCGAAGCCGCGCGCGCACTCGATCGTTACTCCCCGACTTGACCGATTACCTCACGGCGCCGCAAACCCCGCAGCACACGGCGCATCGTTGCTGCCGCCATCGAATCCGTCACGGAACAGACCATCGGTTGCCATCACCACAAAATTCACCGAGGTAATGGCAGAACCGTTCGAGACATAGTTCAGCTTGCCTTCCACGCTTGCCGGACTGATCGCCAGTCCGCCGAACGTGCCGCTGAGTGTATTGTTGCTCGAACCGTTGCGGATGATCGTAAAACTGTTGCCGACGATTGCCGGCGTGCTGCCGAAATCCACGCGCGCGACACCGCCGAGCGTCGACAGACTTTTGGCGTCGAGCGATACCGTGATCGAACTGCTTTGCGCCGGCGATCCACCGACGTGGAAACACGACAGTGCGCCGCTTTGCAACGTCAAGGCGCCATCGACCGCCAAATTGTCCTGTGGAAACTCATAGCTGCCTGGCACCAGGGTACCCGAGCTCGTCACGCTGGGAAAGGCGCCGATGCTGGCGAGCACGCCGCCGGGATTAACCGTTACCGGCGAGACACTGATCCCGGCTTCAAGAAAAACCCCATTGTTGACGGTAGTCGCTCCGGTATACAAAGTATCCACATCGACGTAAAGTGTACCGGCGCCATCTTTCTGCAATCCCCATGCCCCCGGCACGTAGCCGCCGGGAGGCGTGATCGCACTACCCGTTTCGTCGGTGATGACATCGCCCAGAAACTGCGACTGTCCCGCCACGGGCGAGAATACGAGTGTGCCGCTGCCTTGTAGAAACAGGCCGCTGCCGTCGGCGTTGCCCGTGCCCGCATCGGACGCACCGGCACTGCCGCTGGTCGCGTTGCCGTTGACATTGAGCATTCCGCCATTTGCGAACGTCAATGTGCCGCCACCGACTACAAATACCGCGCCGCCGAAACCCGCACCGCCGCCGCTACCATCTACCGCGCCATTGCCTCCACCGAAACCACCGGCGCCTCCATTGCTGACGCAGCCAGGACATGCGGCCCCGCCACCGCCGCCGAAACCGCCCGCACCACCGCCACCGTAGCCGTCGCCGCCGCCACCGCCGAAACCACCATGGCCACCGAGTGCGCTACTCGTGGCACCGCCGCCACCGAAACCGCCAACACCGCTGGGGCTTTGTCCCATCGTATTATTGCTGAACCCACTGCCGCCACCGCCACCGAAGCCCCCGTTGCCGCCGTTCGACCAACCTCCGGCCGCACCGCCACCGAAGCCGCCATTGCCGCCGACATTTGTCGTGCCATTGCCCCCGCCAAATCCGCCACCACCGCCTTGGACAGTATTCTGCGTACCGCCGCCACCGCCACCACCGCCATTCGCTCCGCCACTGGTGTTGTCGCCACTGCCGGCATTGCCGGATATCCCGGCGAGCACGTAAGTGCCTGTACCGCCATTTGCGTTTTGGCCGCCACCATTGCCGGTAAAACCGCCGCCACCGCCGAAGGACCCGGCACCGTTACCGAAGACACCGCCTCCACCCGCAGCGTAAGCACCCACGCCTCCGGTGCCGAAAATGCCCCCACCGCCCGCATAATTGTAGTTCGCCTGTTTGCCGCCGTTGCCATCCAAACCGCCACCGCCACCGAAGTTGTAGATGAAACTGGTCTGGTTATTGATCGTCGCCGTACCATTGCCACCGATAGCCTGGTTGCTGTCGAGATCTACTCCGTCGAGAATCACATCGGCCGCACTGTTGATGAACACGGCGCCGCCTGCGCCCATGCCGCCACCGCCGCCATTGCCGCCTTTTGCCCGACCGTTTTCCAGCTTCATGCTGCGCACAGTCACGCGGATGCGATTGCCGAGCGGTGCGGATGAAAACTGCGTTTTCAGCCCGGATTGCGTGGCGCTATCGACGCCGATGAAGAAAATCCGGTAGGTCGATTGTCCATCGATGAATGGATACACGTTGCCGCCATCGATGCTGACATTGTTGAGGATCAACGGCAGCGGGCTGTTCAGCGCGATGTGCGCATTCCCTGGCAGACTGCTGCTGAACACGATGCTGTTACTCGCATCGCTCGATGCATTGACTGCGATCAATCCGTCGCGCAACGAGCCCGCAACGGCATTGCCGCTGACGATATCGTTCGTGGTGTTGACGGTGAAGGTGATCGCCAGCGCCGGCATCGCGACCAGTGACAGGACCAGCGCAATCAAGCGCGCCAGCGCGCGATAACGCGAGAAACCAGGGTTTGTGTACGTCTGCGCAAACATAAAGCCTCCCGGCGGTCTTCACCGAATTTGGTGTGCATTTATTGCGAGCGTAATTCCGTGCCGTTTCCTATCATGCCGGACGCTACATCGCCACGGAAGGGCCCGCCGCTTCGGCTACACTGTGTCCATGGCCACGGAAAACCCGATTGCCCTGTCGCTGTCCGCCCCGGCGCTGCGCCTGGCTGAACAGGAACTCAGCCGTGCCGCCGGTGCAGCACTGATTTCGGGCAACGCAGTCGACCTGCTGATTGACGCGCGCGCGAATTTCGATGCCTGGCTGGCAGCAATCCGCGGCGCCAGAACAAGTATATTTCTGGAAAACTATATTGTAGCCGACGACGCCGTCGGCCGCGAATTTCTTGCCGCGCTGAGCGAACGCGCGGCTGCCGGAATACGTGTGCGCGTAATCCGCGACTGGCTCGGCTGCCTGGGCAATTCGAAACCCGCGTTCTGGAAACCGCTGCTCGACGCGGGCGGCGAAGTCCGCGCCTACAATCCGCTGCGATTCGACCGGCCCTTTGGCTGGCTCAGTCGCGATCACCGCAAATTGCTCGTGGTCGATGGCGTGTCGGGATTCGTGTCGGGCCTGTGCATCGCGGCAAAGTGGCTGGGCGAGCCGGCGCACGGCATCGAACCTTGGCGCGATACCGGCGTGGCGATCCGCGGACCGGCCTGCACCGAAATCGTTGCCGCCTTCGCCGATACCTGGGCGCAGATCGGCAAACCGCTCGACATCGCAGAGATCGAAACCGCCGCCGTGCGAGCCGGCAATGTCGATCTGCGTGTGATCGCGACTCGTCCCAGCCGTGCCGGCGTGTTTCGCACCGATCAACTGATCGCCGCGATGGCGCGCAAGACGCTGTGGCTGACCGACGCCTATTTCGTCGGCGTCGCGCCTTACGTGCAAGCCTTGATCGCCGCGGCACGCGACGGCGTCGACGTGCGCCTGCTGGTACCGGGCACCAGCAATCTCAAATTGGTGGCGCGACTGTCGCACGCCGGCTCCCGGCCCTTGCTCGAAGCCGGGATAAAAGTATACGAATGGAATGGCAGCATGCTGCACGCGAAAACCGCGGTCGCCGATGGGCGATGGGCACGAGTCGGATCGAGCAATCTGAATCTTTCCAGTTGGATGGCGAATTGCGAGCTTGATGTCGCCGTGGAAAACGTGGAATTTGCGCAACAACTTGCCA
>JANWJJ010000153.1 GCA_025451955.1 Rudaea sp.
CCGACCTGATGGTCGCGGGCAAGGTGGCCGTGGTGTGCGGCTACGGCGACGTCGGCAAGGGCTGCGCGCATTCGCTGAAGGGCTTCGGCGCGCGCGTGATCGTCACCGAGATCGACCCGATCTGCGCATTGCAGGCCGCGATGGAAGGCTTCCAGGTTGCGACGGTCGAAGACACGCTGGGCGAAGCCGACATCTACGTGACCACCACCGGCAACCGCGACGTGATCACGCTCGAGCACATGTCGAAGATGAAAAACCACGCGCTGGTCTGCAACATCGGCCACTTCGACAACGAGATCCAGGTCGATCGCCTGCAGAAGACAGCCAAGCACCTCAACATCAAGCCACAGGTCGACCTGTACACCTTCGACAGCGGCAACTCGATCTACCTGCTGGCCGAAGGACGCCTCGTGAACCTCGGCTGCGCGCACGGCCACCCGTCGTTCGTGATGTCCAATTCGTTTTCCAACCAGACCCTCGCGCAGATCGACCTGTGGGCAAACAAGGACAAGTACGAGAAGCAGGTCTACCGCCTGTCCAAGAAGCTGGACGAGGAAGTCGCGCGCCTGCACCTGGAGCAGATCGGCGTGAAGCTCACCAAGCTGTCCAAGGACCAGGCCGACTATCTCGGCGTACCGGTGGAAGGCCCGTACAAGGCCGATCACTACCGCTACTGATCGTTTGTTTCAGCGAGAGATGCAGCGAAGGGCGCGACGCAAGTCGCGCTTTTCGTTTTTCTTTCGTTCAATTCCGCTTTCCGAACCGCGCCAGCTCAGGCACATATGACGCGTAATGCCGCCAGCGTCCCATCGAGGTCGAATAAACCGGCTGGCGCGCCTGCCACACGCTTGCAGATTGCACGGGTGCACGCTCTCCGATGGTGTCCGCACCCGTTTCGGGTCCGCGCGCAGGCGCACCGATGAAATCACGCAATCGCGCAAGGGTCGCCTCTGGATCAGAGACCAGCGTCTCGTAATCCAGCTCATGGATCGGAATGCGAAGGGCCTGCTTCCAATGCTGCATCAATGCGTCGTGCCCAGCCATGTACGCATGCATGTCGTCAAAGTCATACGCAAACACAAGATCGGGATGCGCGAAATCCTGGCTCCACAGCGACAGCGCGGTGTCGCGCGGATCGCGCCGCAGATGGATCACCCGCGCCTGTGGGAACATTGCGGCGGCGATGTGCAGGAAACGAAAATTCAGCGGATCCTGATCGAGGTACCACGCCGCCGGTTCGTCATCCTGCACCGCGAGAGTTCGATAGAGGTTGGCAGCTTCGGCCAGTGCGGACGGGCTACCCAGATGACCGCCGGCCACCAGTTGATCCGCGATGTAGCGCAGCGTGCGCAGTTCGCCACGATCGCATGCGCCGGCCGCACGCGCCAACAGGGTCGCGGTCAAGGTCGTTCCCGTACGCGGTAGCCCGACCACGAACACCGGCACGAAATCGTGTTCGGGTGCTGTCCCCGCGGACGCTGCCGACTCGCTCCGCCGTGCAGCCACGAACCCTCCCCATGCGGCGGCGTCCCACGGCCTCGCCGCATGCACCATCGTGTTGGCCTCGCGCAGCGTGATTGCAGCCGCAGCGTAATCGGCAAGATCGTTTTGCGCCTTGGCCAAGGCAAACCCCGCCGAAGCGCGCGACCACAGCGAATATCGTGTATCGGCAAAGTGTCCCGCGAACCGTGCCAAGTCGGCATCGTCCGCATCGACATAGCGCCGGGTGTTGGCCAGCGCCCCCAGCACGTGATGTCTGTCCAGGTCGATGCCCGCATCCAGTGCGGCGGCGTACCGCGCGCGCGCGGTCTCGAAGTCACCGGTTTCGCGTGCCACGTGGCCCGCCAGTACCAACAACTCCGGCGCAACCGGACCCTGCGCCAAGGCACCGTCACAAATCCGGGCGGCTACGGCATGACGATCGCATTGGCGCGCGAATTGCGCACCACGCAAGCTCAAACCCGGTTCGAAACCGTTTGCGCGGCACACATCGAACAGGGTTTCGGAAGCCGCACCCAGCCTGCCCAGACTGCGCTGCACGTCAGCCAGCAGCATCGCCGCATCTTCCCGAGCCGGCTTGCGCAAACGCAGTTCGCGCAACAGCGCTTCGGCGCGCGCCGGGGCATTGCCCTGAAACAGGGCATTCGCTGCTGCCAGCTGGTTTTCGAACGAAACTGGGATGCTGGACTGCATGTCCGCGTGCATGGCCGGTGTGTCCTTTATCATAGCCAGTCACGCCGAAAGACCCGTCCACCATGCCGCCAAACCAACTCCTATCCACTCGCGAGATCCGGCGATGACCGCTGCCCGCCTGCAGGGCCTCGACAACCCCGCTGCGCAACAGGTGGTCGCAACCGCGCAAGCACTTGGACTCGGTCGCGCCGACCAGGCCGCCGCGCAGCTCGCGCCCACGCTGAAAGCCTACCCGGACCATCCGGAAGTGCTGCGCCTGCATGCGAGCATTCTCAGCGCGCGCGGCAACCACGCGAACGCCATCGTCGCAATGCGACGCGCGGTCGAACTGCGGCCGATGGACGCGCTTTACCACAACACGCTGGGCACGGTGCTCGGGGCATCGGGTGATTTCGATGGGGCCGTGCGCGCGTTGCACCGCGCTTGCGAACTGCAACCCGGACTTGCCACGGCCTGGTACAACCTCGGGATCATGCTGACGCGTTGCGTGCGCAACGAGGAAGCAACGCAAGCTCTGAAGCATGCGGTCGAGCTCGCTCCCGACAACATGAACGCACGCGCGCAATTGGCCGACATGTTGCGCATGCGTGGAGACGTCGAGGCGTCGACCGCGCAGTACCGCAAGGTATTGTCTGAGCAATCATGGGCGGGCATGGCATGGTGGGGTTTGGCCGACCTGCGCACCAACTCACTGGAATCAGGCGACATCGATCGCATGCGGGCCGTGTTGCGCGATACGCGTGCCAGCGACGACGACCGCATCGCGATCGGGTTCGCCCTCGCCAAGGCGCTCGACGAAGCCGGGCGCCACGACGAGTCACTGGAAGAACTCAAACGCGCCAACGCCATCGCGCGCCTGCGCCAGCACTGGAACGCAGCAGGGTTTTCGGCGTTGATCGACAGCACCAACCGGGCGTTCACACCGCCGCTGACTGGCGCGGAAGATGGTAACTTGGGACACGAGGCCATCTTCATCGTCGGCATGCCGCGCTCGGGCACCACGCTGGTCGAGCAGATCCTCGCCTCGCACTCGCAAGTGGAAGGCGCGGGCGAACTGCCGGACCTGTCGTTGGTCATCGGTGAGGAATCCAGTCACCGTGGACAACCGTTTCCTCAATGGGTAGCCGAAGCGCGGTCCGATGACTGGCAGCGTCTTGGCGAACGTTATCTGGAACGCACCGCCCATTGGCGTCGCGATCGGGCGCTGTTCACCGACAAGTTGCCGGGGAATTGGCTGTACGTGGGCGCGATCCGCGCCATGCTGCCTGGTGCACATGTCATCATCAGTCGCCGCGATTCATTGGAGACCTGCTTCTCCTGCTACCGCCAGCTGCTACCGGACGGCAACGAATTCAGCCGCACACCAGAGGACTTGGCCGCGTTCTGGCGCGACTTCGACCGCAGCGCAAATCATTGGGCGAAACTGCATCCCGCGCACGTCTATCAGCACGACTACGAAACAATGGTCGCCAATCCCGAGCCTTCCATCCGCAAGCTGCTCGAGGCCTGTGGCCTGAGCTTCGAGGAGGCATGCCTGCGTTTCCACGAGACCGCGCGCGACGTGCGCTCGCCCAGCGCGACCCAGGTCCGCAGGCCGGTCAGCGCTGACACCGGGCGCGCGCAACACTATGGCGCGCTACTCGATCCGCTGCGTGCGGCACTCGGACTGCCGTTGTTCGGGGCGTGAGCGTTGTGACGCGCGCCGCTCACGACTGGCTTGCGACTGTGCAAGCGCAGTTGTTGCGTGGCGAGGCCGGAGCGGCCCGGGCAACCCTGGCGCACGCATTGACCGAGCATCCTGCCTCGATCGAACTCCGCCGTGCACAGGCTGGCGTGCTCGCAAAAGCCGGGCAGAACACCGAGGCCGAGTCGGTGTTGCGCGAATTGCTTGGTGGGAGTCCGCAAGATGTCGCGTCGGCATTCGCGCTGGCCCAGATGCTGAGGGAGCAGGGTCGCATGACCGCTGCCGCAACGGTAGTGCGTGCGTGTCTCCGCGAAAAGCCGAACCAGCGCGACACGAACCTTGCCATCAGCGCCATCGAGTTGCTGGATGATTGCGACCGCAAGCTGGATGCGGCGGCGGTCGCCGACGACGCGATCGTGGCAAACCCGTCCGATGCGCGTCTGCACGCCTACGCCGGCATGTTCGACAGTCAGTTGGGTCGATTCGACAGCGCGCGCGAACATTATCTGTTCGCGCTGCAGCACGATGAACGTGCATGGGAATGGCACGCGCCCATCGGCCTGTCCTCGGCACAGCGCTATGTCGATGCCGCGCATTCCGACTTTGCGCTGTTCAACGATGGGTTGCAGCGCCAGAACCTTTCGGAAAAAGCGCGTGCCGAGCTGCATTTCGCGCTCGGCAAGGCGCACGACGACATTGGCGAGTATCAGCAAGCCACACGCCACTTCCGCGCGGGCAACGCGACCGCGCATCGATTGACGACGTGGTCGCGCAAGAACTGGCGGCGCGGCATCGAAGCACGGTTGGCTGCGCGATCCATTACGCATCAGCTCGAAGCCACGGGTGATTTCACGCCGGTATTCGTCGTCGGCATGCCACGCTCCGGCACCACGCTGCTGGCCGGACTGTTGTCACGCCATCCGAAAGTCTGCAACCGCGGCGAGCTGCCATGGATCGCTCAACTGGCTGGACAACCCACCCTCGCCGGTGATCCCGCCCGCGACAATCTGAGGCGCGCCGCCGCGACCTATGCGATGCACGCGCGCCAGGACGACGCTTCCGGCGCATACTGGTTCATCGACAAGCAGCCGCTGAATTTTCGCTATATCGATTTGATGCTGGCCATGTTCCCGGATGCGAAAATCGTCCACTGTTCGCGTGGTGCGCGCGATACCGCGCTGTCGTTGTGGATGCAATGTTTCCTGGAAGACGTGCAGGGCTACAGTTACGACTTCGGCGACATCGCGCTGGTGATGCACGACTGCGAGCGGTTGCTGGCCCGCTGGCGCCAACGTCACGTCGATTCCATTCGAACAGTCTGGTACGAGGACCTGGTCGCGAAACCGCAGACAACCGTTGCGAATCTGGCGCAATGGATCGGCTTGCCGCCGCGTGCGGCGAGCGAGACGGCATCGATCCACCCGGCGTCGAGCATCAGCACCGCCAGCCTGTGGCAGGCTCGGCAGCCCGTGCATTCCAAATCCGTGGAGCGATGGAGACACTATGCTCCCCACGTTCCGGAACTCATGCGGATTCCCGAGACATGACCCCGCTCTGGGATATCACGACTGTGGCGGTTCCAGTTTGAAGGCCAGTGTGTAGCGGGGTGCATAGCAGATGCGGTTGGGTGGACGGCCGACGTGGGTAATGGCGCCATCGAATATCACCAACCGGCCGGGCTTCGGCGTGACGGCAGCCTCGGCATCCATGTTCGAGTCGTAGAACAGGGTTTCGCCGCCCCATTCCACGTTCCATTCGGGTGCGATGTACCACAACGCCGTCAGACCCTTCTGGTTGGGCTGCGCGTCGGTGTGGGTGAACAACATGTCGCCGTAAGCCGCATGATTGCAGTAGCAACGGTAGATACGATAGCTCTCGCCATCTTTGAAATCGCGTACAGCATCGACAGTCGGTTGATACACCGCCAATTGCGATGCGGTTTCCAATGGGATGTTCAAGGCCCAATGCCGGAACTGGCCTGTCTCCGGGCGCGTCACCTCACCACACACGAAGTTGGCACCAAGGAACGCGTCGGTCAACTGCTTGATGTGCGGCGGAGCGACCAGATCGTCATAGACGCGGATTGGCCGGCCTTCGACCTGCATGGCGCGAGTCAGTGGCATGTCTCGGATTTCCGGGTAGTGAAAGGCAGGCTACGCAACCGGCGACGTCCGATCAAGCCCTGCCGACGGATCGGTATCATCATGGTTTGCCAATGGCATGCCGAGCGCCAACCGCAACGGGTCCAGCAACGCACCATAGGCCGCCGCGGTGCCTGCATGCTTGCGCACCGGCTGGCGCACCTGGGCCGCGCTCAAGGTGTGTACGGTGCGACGCGACTCGTGGGATGCAAGACACGCTGGATCAAATGGCAGGCCGCAGAATCCCAACAGCGCGCGGATTTCCTGTTCCGGTTCCTCGGTGAGCGTTTCGTAACTCTGTTCGCGTACATGGGTGGGGGCGCGCGCCGCCCACCATGATGCGGCGTGGTCGAACACCTTCCAAAACAGCGCCAACTGGTCGATGTCGTAGGTGAATTCCCAGCCGCGCGCGAAGAACTGTTTGAAGCACGACCAACAGTTTTCCAGCGGATCCCGCCGGCAGATCACGATGCGTGCGCCCGGCAACATCGCCCGGATGGCACCCAACGCCTGCCAATTATTTGGCATCTTGTCGGTGAAGTGCGGATGCGTGACGCGAAACCGCGCGGTCAGTTGGAGGTAACGGAGACCGAGCCGCTGCCAGTCCCGCGCACTCGCCTCCGGCACCCAGTCCGGATAACGCCGTTGCAGGCGCGAGGATTCCTCGGTCAGCACCTGTGCCAGTTCACCGAGTTCGCCTGCGCCCTGCACTTCGGGGTGCGAAGCCAGGATCTGTTCGACCAGGGTGGTGCCAGAGCGAGGCATTCCGACGATGAAAACCGCCTGTTCTCCGAGGCTCGCATCGACAGCAGCCCTGTGCGTTGCCCCGAATACCTCGGGCATGAGCCGGGCCTGCGCTTCGAATCGCACCGCATCCCACGCGCCGACTTCGCGCTTGCGCCGGGCATTGGCATCCACCAGCAACTCGAAAGCTTCGGCGTAGCGACCACGCTCCTCGTACGCCCGCGCCAGCGCGAATCCTATCGCCGTGCGCTCGCCCTCGTCGATGTTCTTGCCGTGCAGCAAACCCAGCATCTGTTTGACCTCGACATCCGTAACCGACACGGTCTTGATGTCAGTGAGATCGACCCATGCCGCGCCGAAAGCCGGCTCTATCGAAACCGCCTTGCGGATCGCTGCGGCGCCTTCTTCGGCCCGCCCGCAAGACACCAGCACATTACCGAGCCTGAGTTGCACCGGTGCGTAGTTCGGGTCGAGCAGCGTGGCGTGCTCAAGTAGCGCCAGCGCCTCATTGGGATGCTGGTGGCGCGCCAAGTGTTCGCCGAGATCGGCCCACGCCATGGGCGATTCGGGCAGGCGTTGCACCGCTTGCTGGCGCAAACGTAGTGCGGCTTCCACATCGCCCGATTCCTCGCACACTTGCGCGTACTGCCAGTAGCCCATCGCGTCATCGGGCGAAAGGCGAATCGCGGTCTCGAAGTTTGCCACCGCCGCGCGCTGATTGCCGAGCCGGACCAGCAACAGACCGTACAGACGCAACACGTCAGTCTGGCTGGGCACGACAGCAAGCGCCCTGCCGAGTAACGTCTGCGCGGCCTGCAGGTCGTTGGCCGCCAGCGCCTCGCCGGCACGATGGATCAGTTCTTGCAACTGTGGTGGCAGTCGCGCGAGCCGTGCATTGATCTTCGCCAGATCCGGTGCGGGCGGCTCGAACATCCGGTCACTGACGCCCACATCAACGCTCCGCCGCCTCGACTTGGGGCTCCACGGAATAACCCCAGTGCTTCAACATGGGATCGAGAATCGGCAACACTGGTTCGAAATATTCCCTGTACCGCTGCCAGCGTCCAAG
>JANWJJ010000154.1 GCA_025451955.1 Rudaea sp.
AGTGGAGTGTGGCACGCGCGCAGTTTTTTTCAGGGAATGGTGCGGTGTACGCGGCGTCGACCGCAGGCGTGATCATTGTCTTGGCGGGGTTGATCGTCGGCACGCGCCGTTCGCGGCAACACGGGTTGATCCTGCTTTCCGGCGCACTCGCTGCCGCCGTGTTCGGCAGCGTGGTAGCGCGTACCGTCACGTTGCGCTACGTCCACGATCAGTATGCGTGGAATGTGTTGGCGTAAATTTGCCGCAGGGACGCACGAAAGAATTCTCGCCTGGCTTCGCTGCGCGCGAATTGCTGCACAACAAGCGCTTGCCGCTAAGCTGCGAGCGCGGTACAGCAACTGGCCGCAACATCGTCATCGTGATTACCGAGTCGCTATCGGCATACCAGAGCGCGTTGCTCGGCGGGCCGCACGACTGGTTGCCACGGTTGGATGCGATCGCGCAAGCCAACCACTATTTCACGCATTTCTACGCCAACGGGTTTACCACTGATGGCGGCGAAATCGCGGTGATCACCGGCCATCCGCCATTGATTCCGCCGGGACAGGACGAGTACTCGCTTGGTGCTTTCGGGCCCGACCCGGATACGCTGCCGGGCATTGCCCATCGCGCCGGCTATGTAGCCGCACATTTCACGACTGAAAGCCTCAAGTTTCTCGACACCGGAACCTGGCTGCACCGGCTCGATTTCGATATCGTAGAAGGCAACGAAAGCCCGTTTTATGCGGGTATGCCGCGCGGACAATTTGGCGCAGCGCCCGATGCGGCCTTGTTCGCGCGGTTCGAGCAATGGCTGGACCAGCGCACGGACCCGCGTCCATTCGTTTCGGTACTGCTTACAGTCAGCAGCCATCCGCCGTTCGTGGATCCACGCAGCGGCAAGATCGATCCGGCCGGTTCGTTTGGTTATGTGGACGAGCAGCTTGCCGATTTCTATGCCGCGTTGGGCAAGCGTGGCTTCTTCGCCAATGGAATTCTGCTGATCACCGGCGATCACCACAGCATGACGCCGATACTCGCCGCGGAATATCAGCACTTCGGCGCGCGCGCGTTCGCGCGCATTCCACTGATTGTGGCTGGGGCGGTCGACATGCCGAAAGTAGTCGATGCCTCATTCCAGCAATCCGACTTTCCGGCATCGCTGGCCCACATCATGGGCGCGGATTATTGCCGCAGCGCGTTCAACGGAATTTTTCTCGACCCAAAACCCGGGCCACCACGTTACATCGTGCAGACACGCGGCGACAATCGCGACCGCGTCGATGTGTATTTCGACGATCGCGCGGCCGCGTATCTGGAAGATGGCGACGCCAGCGACTGGCTCGGCCCGGAGCGGCCGCCGGATGCGCAAACCGTGACGGCATGGATCAACGCGCAGCGGATCAGAAACGCTGTTGCTCCAGTCGCTGACCGATAGCGCAGATCAGGAAAACTTGAACCGTGGCGTCCAGTTGCCGCTTGGCGCGTAGGAGCTGCGGCGTTGGCGCATGCGTGCCTGCAATTCGGCGCGGCGGGCTTCCAGCCAGTCTTCGCGGCCGAGCTTGCTGACGTCGGCGTCGCGGCGTCCGGCCTCGTCGCTGCGGAACTCGCAGAAGTCGGCGTAGGCCTCGATCTCCGGCTGCAACACGCGCTCGACCACGTCAATCATGATCGCATCGTCGAGGAAACCGAGTACCGGGATATTGTCCGGGATCAAGTCTTCCGGATCGGCAAAATAGGTCAACGCGGCAACGATGCGGCTGCGATCGTCGGCGGCCAGACCCCAACCTTCGTCACCGGCCATGGCGATGAGGTTCACTACGGATGCCAGGCGCGTGCGCACGAATCCCGGCATGCGCTGATTGTGCGAGTCGGCGAAGGTTTTGGAGGCGTCATCCAGAATCTGCTGCGCGCTCTTGCCGGCGGCGCGCTGCTCGGCGCGCTGCATGGCCTCCATGAAAAACGGCAAATCTTCGTCGCTAATCTCGATGGTGAATTCGATAGCCATGGCGCGTTTGCCTGTGTGGGATCCGGATTGCGCAGACTAGCCAGCCGGCGTCGGCGCGTCAATCGTCAAAGAATCGATACCAGCCCGGCACCGAATGCAGTCACGATGCGGGTGTAAATGGTCTTCAGCGGCAGGCTGACTTCGGGAAAATCGCCGACATCCGTGTAGCAATCGTAGAAATGCGGATCGCCGGGTGGCAAGGGCGCGCAGCCGGGGTTCATCTCGAAGCTTGAGGCGTAGCGGAACGGCCACAGGTCGAACAGCGGCAGGGCGGTGGACAAGTCGCTGATCGAATTATTGAGCCGCGCCAGCCAGCCGTGGCGCTGGCGTTTGGCGATGGTCCAGGCATTGGCCGGGTCGCTGTCGCGCAGGATTGATGCGCGCACCAGGGCGGCGAAGGCGCGGTCGTGGATGATGAAACCCGATTCGGTGTTGTAGCGATCCGAGCGCGGGTCGAAATTGTGCGAGCCGATCAGGGTGACGGCATCGTCGATGACGATGGATTTTGCGTGCAGGCCCAGGCGCACGCCGCCGCGGTTCAGCGGCGCGCGGCCGTATTTGCGGTAGCGCGCGTCGCTGTCGCCATGATCGCCGAGCGTGGCGTAGTTCTCGATCAAATCGGCAGCTTCGGCCGGAAATGGCTTGAACTCGTGAATCTCGAAACCGAGTTTGAGATAGCGCTTCTTGTACTTGTACGACAGCGCGTAGACATAGAACGCATCCGTGGCGGCGAGCGAATTGGTCGATACGAGAATGTGCAATTGCGGATTCGCCTTGCGCAGCTGCCGGAATTCGCGTCGTGCGGTGTGGCTGAGTACCAGATACGGCGTTTGCAGCAGGATTTGCGAGTGCGCGCCACGCAACAGTTCGGCGATATGCCGGCTGAGCTGGTTGTCTCTGGGCTGATCCGGATCCTCGAACTTGTCCGGCGCGTCGGAAAAGTACTCGACATCGCCGACTCGCAACGCCTGGTCCGCGAAATGCGTGCGGATATAGTCCGCGTCATTGGCTCGCTGCGACAACAGCGCCACGCGTGCGGCGTTGCGATAAGTGTGCAGCGTGTAGCCAGGTGCGGTCAGACCATCGCTGAGGATGCGCGCGGAAACATCGCGCAACCGGCTCAGCGGCACGCTGCGCGGATGTTCCCAGAAGCGCTCGAACGAAGCCCGCATCGAAGCCGCCGCGGGACCGACCACGAGCACGTCACGGTCGCGATAGTCGAAATCGTCGTCCCAGTCGAAGTAGCGATTCTCGTAATTGCGTCCACCGGCGATGCCGATCGCGCCGTCGATCAGCAGCAATTTGTTGTGCATGCGCTGGTTGAAACGGAAAAAGCAGCAAAGTATACCCGCGGCGAATTCCAGCGGCGGCGTGCTCGCCTTGTGGAAGGTCGGATTGTAGACGCGCAACTCGAAGTTCACGTGCGCGCGCGCCAGCCGCGCCAGCAGTTCGATGTCGTCGAGCGAGAACAACTGATCGACGATCACGCGCACCTTGACCCCGCGGCGTGCGGCCTTGACCAGTTCGTCGAGCACCAGATAGCCAGCATCGTCCTCGGCGAAGATGAAGGTCTGGATATCGATGCTCTTGCGCGCGGCGCGGATCAGGTGCACGCGCAACAGCAGCGAATCCTCGCCGCGATCGAGCAGGTTGACGTAGTGCATTGGCGTGCCGGGTTTGGATTCGCGCGCGGCTTGCGTGACCAGATCCTGATACGGCGAGGCGATCGCGCAGGCATCCGCTGCAGTGCAGTTCAGCGCATGATCCTGTGCCGCCGCCGCGGTGGCGGCCGTGCGTCGCGCGTGCAGACGATCTACCGCACAGCCGCTGAGCAAGGTCGTCAGCAGTACCGCAAGCGTGAGCAACGTCCGGGCCGGCAATGTCCGGGGTGGCGTCATGGTGCCGGTTCCGTCGCAGCCGGTTTGACGTAGATCGACAGGTGCAACTCGACCTTGTCAGCGAGCGTGCCGCGCCGCGAATGCATGCCGAAATCGCTGCGCCGGATCGCGCCGTCGGCTTGCACCGGGCAGGCCCCGCCGAGCGGGTCCGGGCAGGCCGCTTCAGCCAGCGTGAAGCGTGCGCGATGACGAATGCCGCGCAAGGTCAGGTTGCCGTCGATATGCCCGCCCTTGATCAGGCGCACCAATGGAAACGATTCGGAAACAAAGTGGATTTGTGGATAATGTTGCGCGTCGAAGAATTCCGCGGAGCGCGCCCAGGTTTCGTAATTGTGGCTGCGCATGCGCACGTCGCTGGCGTTGATGCGCGCGTCGACGCTGGCCTGGCCGCGAAAACGGTCGATGACGAGCGTGCCCTGCACCTGGCCAAAATCCCCGTGTAGGCCGATCAGCCACAGCACCTTCACCTCGAAGTCGGCGTGGGAACGGATCGAATCGAGCGTGAGGGTGTCGTGTTCGATGGTGGCGGGCGCGGCCCGGATTGGCATCGACGCCATGCCCAGGCACAGCAGCAGCGGCAAGATCGGCGGCAGGCGCAGACGCAACGCCACGGCGGATATTCAGGGCGACCAGAACGCCTTGAGCCGGCCACTGCCCGGCTCGGCCGCGCCATCGAGCTCGAACCACGCAATGCCGCCGGGCGGCACGCCGCGGAAATCCCCGGATTGCCCCGTCGCCAGCAGTGCGACCAGGGTTTCAAATCCCGGATTGTGTCCGACCATCAACAGACGCGCGGCATCGGCGTTTTCGTCGATCAATGCATCCAGATCGCCGGCAGTGGCGTCGTAGATGCGTGGCTCCAGACGCACGTCGAGCTTGCCCAGCGCGTGTTCCAGCGTCTGTTGCGCGCGCACTGCCGGCGAACACAACACGCGTGCGGGCAGCGCCGTTTGCGTGCGTAGCCACTGTCCGGCCGCCTGCGCTTCGGCGATGCCGCGCGGACTCAAGTCGCGTGCGCGGTCGTCCTTGCCGGCGGCGAGATTTTCCGCATGGGCATGGCGCAGCAGGATGATTTCGCGTTTCATGATCGACTCCGGTGCGCCGTTGGATGGGGGTGTATCTTGCCTGTATCTGGATTATCCCTGCTTCTTCAACCAGCGCAGCAGTTTGCTCCAATCTTCCTGATGCGTGCGGATCAGCTCGGAGTGGTAATCGAAAATGCTTTTGCCCAAACCGGCGACCATCACGTAACCCTGGGTGTCGCGTAAATGCGCGAGCAGCGGAAACGGCAAGCGCTTGATTTCCTCGACTGCCTCCTGCGAGGCCGTGGTCCACGGCTTGAGCCGGTTGGCGACCAGACCGACGGCGACCTTGCCGCGTTTGACCTTGGCCAGTCCGGCGACTTCGCGCAGAAAAGTTTCGCTGGCTTCCAGATCGATGCGCGAAGGCAGCACCGGAATCAACAGGGCATCGACGTCATCCAGCAACTCGGCCAGTTCGCCGGCGCGGATTCCCGCAGGCCCGTCGATGACGACGAATTGGGTGTCGTCCGGAATCTTGTCGCGCCAGTTCGGGCGCAAGCCCGAAAGGCCCAATACCGGCGTGGCCAGTCCGGCGCGTTTTTCCGCCCAGTGCTGGCTCGAACCCTGGCGGTCGGCGTCGACCAGCACGGTGTTCTTGCCGTCCTGCGCGAAATGCGCGGCGAGGTTGGTCGCGATCGTGGTCTTGCCGCAACCGCCCTTGGAACTGGCCACCAGAATCTTCTGCATGAGCGCATCTCCGCGTAAGGACAACGTGGCGGCAAGAGTACAACGTGACCGCCGCGAGCGGAAGCCGATTGGAATCTGGCCGCTCAGGGGCCTGACGGGGCCGCTTGTGTCGGCTGCCAGCCCGCCGGCGGTTCCAACGCTATGCCCTGACTGCGCAGCACGGCGTAGACGGCATCGGTTTCGTTGCCGGATTCCTGCAAAGCCTGCGTATAGACCGTAGTGACGCGGGTGTCGTTGGCCAGACGGCCCTCGAGGCTGCCGATTTGCTGAATCTGCCAGTCCAGACTGCGCGCGCGGGCACCGACGGAATCTTTTTCCGGCCCCGCTGGCAGCAGCGATTCGAGCAGGCTGATGGCGCTGTGGCGAACATTCATGCTGCCGCTGGAAGCCATCATCTTGGCGACCGCGACACAGTCCGCGACCAGAGCAGCGTCCTTGGCATTGGCACTTTTGCAGAACTTGTAGATGGCCAGATATCCGGGTTGCTCCAAGACTA